>NZ_JBSFLI010000004.1:94531-336568 GCF_053598955.1 Streptomyces sp. NPDC001056
GTCGCGGGACCCGGCACCCCGGCGTCGCGGGACCCGGCACCCCGGCGTCGTAGGACTCAGAGCCCCGCGCGGTACTCCCGCAGGATCTCCCGCGTGCGGCGCGCCGAGGCGGCACGGGCCGTCATATGGTCCAGCACCTCCAGATGCGCGGCGACCTCCCGCCGCGCGTCCAGGTAGAGGGCGCCGGTCAGGTACTCCGTGAACACCATGTCCGGCAACTCCGGTTCGGCGAACCGGAACAGGGTGAACGGCGCGTACGTCCCCGGGTGCGGGCCCGCCGCGAACTCCGCGATCTGGAGCGTGACGTGGTCCCGGTCGGCGTACTCGATCAGCCGGTCCAACTGGTCGCGCAGCACGTCGGGGGAGGTGCTCACCGGGCGACGGAACACCGTCTCGTCCATGATCACCCACAGGTGCGGGGGATCCTCGCGCTCCAGCAGTCGCTGCCGCTCCATGCGCAGCGACACATGCCGCTGCACGGACTCCGGCTCGCTCTGCCCGATGGTCCCCGCCTCCAGCACCGCCCGCGCGTACGCCTCCGTCTGGAGCAGGCCGGGCACGAAGTGCGGCTCGTAGGAGCGGATGATCCGGGCCGCGCCCTCCAGGCTGACGTAGAGGCTGAACCAGTCGGGCAGCACATCGTGGAACCGCTGCCACCAGCCCGGCTGGTTGGCCTCCTCCGCCAGCCGCACGAACGCGGCCGCCTCCTCCCGCGCCACCCCGTAGGTCTCCAGGAGTACCTGCAAGTACGGTATTTTCAGTCCGACTTCGGCCGTCTCCATGCGCCGTACCGTCGCCGCCGCCACCCGCAGGACCCCGGCGGCCTCCTCACGGCTGAGCCCCGCGGCCTCCCGCAGTTCCTGCAGCCGCTTGCCGAGCACCACCTGACCCACGGTGGGTGCAGCCCGCCGCTCACTCACGCCACGCCCTCCCCTGCCGTCTTCGGCGCGCAGCAGTCTGTCACGGGACTCCGTTTCGCACAGCGGATCGAGCGGAAGCGAAGATCACAGGATCGTCAACCCTCAAGTCCCTGGAGGTACTTGGCGGTCGCCGGGTCGGCCGGCAGGAAGGTCTCGATCGCCAGTTCGGCGACGGTGACGTCCATCGGGGTGTTGAAGGTGGAGATGGACGACACGAACGACAGGATGCGGCCCTCGTGCTCGATCCGCATCGGCAGCGCGAAGTACGGCACCGGCTCTTCCGGTTCCTCGCCCGGCGCGTCCCCGGCGACCGGATAGGCCGTCACCTCCTCGTACAACGTCCGGAGTTGGTCCGAGCGGTGCAGCGCGAGCTGGCGCTCCATCTGCGCCACGAGATGCCCGCGCCACTCCCGGAGGTTCCGGATCCGCGGCGCGAGGCCCTCGGGGTGCAGCGTCAGGCGCATCGCGTTCGGCGCCGGCCGCAACAGCTTCTCCGGCACGCCGTCCAGCAGCATGGTGATCCCCCGGTTGGCGGCGACGACCGTGTACCCGGCGTCGACCACCAGCGCCGGGTAGGGCTCGTAGCCCTGGATGAGCCGCTCCATCCCGTCGCGCAGGGCGTCGAGCGCGGGATCGTCCAGCGGGGTCTCCGGGTAGCGCGGGGCGTAACCGGCGGCCAGCAGAAGGGCGTTGCGCTCCCGCACGGGGACGTCCAGATGCTCGGCGAGCCGCAGCACCATCTCCTCGCTCGGCCGGGACCTGCCGGTCTCCACGAAACTGATGTGCCGGGCGGAGGAGTCGGCCCGCAGGGCCAGCTCCAGCTGGGAGATGCGGCGCCGCTCCCGCCAGGCACGGAGCAGCGGACCCACCCCCCTGGTCTCGGGTGCGGCGGTGGACACGGAAGCTTCGGTGGCGACCATGGTCATACCTCGACCCTAAACGAGGAGTACGCACCACAACGACCTCGCGCCCGCGGACGCGCCCGGGTCGGGCGGGAAGAGCGGTGCGGCCCCGCCGGTATCGGCCCGGGCACGGACGCGTCGACCGGCTGTCCAGGCCCGGCGCGTGGCAGGCTGGGCGCAGACCCGCCCCCACCCCGAAGGGAGCCCGCGCCATGGCCGTCGCACCGCTGTCGCAGAAGGAGATCGAGGACCGGCTCGCCGAACTCCCCGGCTGGTCCGCGGACGGCGACCGGCTCACCCGCACCTACCGGCTCGCCTCGCACTTCGCCGCGGCCACGCTGGTCATGCACATCGCCGGCATCCAGGACGAGCTGGACCACCACTCCGACTGCACCCTCGGCTACCACTCCGTGGAGCTCGCCATCACCACCCACAGCGCCGGCGGAGCGCTCACCGAGAAGGACTTCACCCTCGCCCGCAGGGTGGAGGACATCGCCCCGGGCCACGGCGCACACTGAGCGATGTGCTGGACTACGACAAGGAAGCCCGTGTCTACGACGCGTTACGCGGCGGCGAGGCCCGCGCCGAAGCCGCCGCGGACGCCGTCCTCGACCTGATACCCGACCGCCCAGGCCGCCTCCTCGACCTCGCCTGCGGCACCGGCATCGTCACCCGCCGGCTCGCAGCGGCCCGCCCCGCGCTCCGGGTGAGCGGCGCGGACCTCGCCCCCGGCATGATCCGCCGGGCCGCCGTCCGCCTGCCCGGCGCGGTCGTCCGCGCCGACAGCCGCCGACTGCCCTTCCCCGGCGCCACGTTCGACGCCGTCATCAGCATCTGGCTGCTCCATCTGCTGACCGATCCGGACGATCTGCGTGCCGTCATCGCCGAGTGCGCCCGCGTCCTCAGGCCCGGCGGGGTGTACGTCACCACCGTCGACAAGGCCGCCGCGCACGACGTGGGCAGCGACATCGAGGCCGCCCTCGCCGGCCGCCCGATCCGCCCGGCCGCGGACGCCGCCGCCCTCGTCGCGGCGCACGCCGCCCGGCACGGACTCGCGCCCGCGGGGCGCTCCGCCTTCCGCGGCGTCGGCCAGGGCCGCAGCCCCCGCAGCACCATCGCCGATCTGCACCGGGGCTGGTTCAGCCAGCTGCCGCCCGGCGATCCCCGCAGGGAGACGTTTTCCGCCCGGCTCGCCGCGCTCCCGGACCAGGACCGCCCGCGCGCGGACCCGACGTTCACCCTGCACGCCTTCCGTAAACCCTGACGGGCACGAGCGGGCGCGAGGATTCGGTGGGCCGTCGCCGTCGCCGTCGCCGTCGCCGTCGCCGTCGCTGCGGCTGCTGCTGCCGGTATCGCTCTCGCTATCGCCCGAGCCCTCGGCGGATGGCCGACTCCACCGGCGAGTACGCCCCGTCCGGCCGCTCCAGCTCGTACGGCACCGCCGGCTCCAGCGGAGGCTGGGCCATGAAGCGCGGCCGGGTGCCATGGTGCGGCTGCGCCGCGTGCACCAGGAACGGATGGCACAGATAGACATCGCCGGGGCGGCCGGTGGCCAGGACGAGCGGCCGGTGCTCGCTCGCCGTGACCAGCGCGGGTGCGATCTCCAGCCCCGAGACACCCGCCTCGCCGTACGGTTCGAGGATCGGCGGCACGTCCAGATGCGAGCCGACCCGGATCCGCGTCGGGGCGTCCTCCTCGGTCACCTCGCTGAACAGGAACAGCATCAGCAACGCCCGGTCCCGTGAGCGCAGATTGGTGTGGAACCAGGTCGCGCCCTCGGGCAGGTAGCTGCCCTCTATGTGCCAGCCGGCGTCGCCCGGGTCGTCGGGGTGCGGGAAGCGCAGCGGGAACGTGCCCAGCGAGTACCGCGACAGCCACCGCCGCTCACCCACCAGCAGGTCGAACGCCTCGTGCAGGACGGGGGAGTTGGCGGCGGCCGCGAACGGGCCCTGCGCCATGCCGCCGATCCGCACCACCGGTTCCTTCCAGGTGCCGGGGTCCTCGGGGTCGTACCCCGTCTCCCGCCACAGCAGCCGCGCGCAGTCCTCGGCGACCCGGGGCGGCACCGCGCCCTCGATCTTCACGAACCCGTCGGCGAGGAACCGCTCCACCATGTCGTTGCCCATACGGATGATGGTGGACGAGGGGAGCGGCCCGGGGCATCGGGATTTCCCCGGCCGCCAGGCCGGGGATTTGCCGGGTCGGCAACGGAACTGGCCCCCGCCCGGTGTGCCGTCGCACCCTGACGGCATCCGGAAGAGAGGCTGACCACCATGGCGCACGACCACAACAGCGATCACGGCCACGGACACGGCGACGGACAGGGCCGCGACCAGGGACCGGGCCACGGCCACAAGCACGGCCACGGTCACGGACACGGCACGGACATCGACTGGAACGAGATGGCCCCCCTCCTGGAGGCCCAGGCCGAACTGTTCACCCCCCTGTACCGGCAGGCCCTGTCCTGGCTCGCGGGCGAGGTCGCGGAGCCGGGACTGATCGTGGACGCGGGCAGCGGGCCCGGGGTCCTCTCCTGCCTGTTCGCCGAGACCTTCCCCGGCGCCCGGGTCATCGCCGTGGACGGCACCGCGCCGCTCCTCGACCGGGCCCGAGCCCGCGCCGGCCGCCAGGGCTTCGCGGACCGCTTCGGCACCCTCGCCGGTGAACTCCCCGAGGTGCTCGACCAACTGGAGAAGCCGGCCGACCTGCTGTGGGCGAGCCGCAGCCTGCACCACCTCGGCGACCAGCGGGCCGCGCTCACCGCCTTCGCGCAGCGGCTCGCCCCCGGTGGCACCCTGGCCCTGCTCGAAGGCGGCCTGCCCTCCCGCTTCCTGCCCCGGGACCTCGGCATCGGCCGCCCGGGACTCCAGGCGCGGATCGACGCCCTGGAGGAGGAGTGGTTCACCCGCATGCGCGCCGAACTGCCCGGCTCCGTCGACGAGACCGAGGACTGGCCGGCGCTGCTGACCGCCGCGGGCCTGCGGCACACCGGCACCCGCAGCTTCCTGCTCGATCTGCCCGCCCCGGCCGACGACCGGACCCGCGCCTACGTCACCGCCTCCCTCACCCGCCTGCGCGAGGGCCTCGCCGAGGGTCTCACCGCCGAGGACCGGGACACCCTCGACCGGCTCCTGGACCCCGCCGACCCCGCGAGCGTCCACCAGCGGCCGGACGTCTTCGTGCTGTCCGCCCACACGGTGTACACGGCCGTGCGCCCGTCCTGACCGTACGGGGCACTTGACTTCGAGAGCGCTTCAAGTGGTGGACTTCCCCCCTCGTCCGACGACATCCAAGGGGGAAACCATGAACGACTCTCCGGTCGCGCTCGTCACCGGCGGCGGCAGCGGCATCGGGGCGGCCGTCGCCCGGCAACTGCTGGAGGCGGGGCACCGCGTCACCGTCACGGGCCGCACGGAGCGGCGGCTGCGGGACTTCGCCGAGGGCCTGGGGAATCCCGAGGCGCTGCGGACGGTCGTGGGTGACGCGGCGGCGTACGACGACATGCGGAACGCGGTCGACGGGACGCTCAAGGCGTACGGCCGACTGGACACCGTCGTCGCCAACGCCGGCGTCGCCACCCACGACTCCGTCGCCGAGGGCGACCCGGCCGGCTGGTCCGAGATGGTCCTCACCAACGTCCTCGGCCCGGCCCTGCTCATCCGCGCCTCGATCGACGCGCTGAAGGAGACCCGCGGCCGGATCGTCCTCGTCGGCAGTGTCGCCGGGTTCGTCAACACGCCCGGCAACCTCTACGGGGCGACCAAGTGGGCGGTCACGGGACTCGCCGAGAACACCCGGCGCCAGGTCACCGAGTTCGGTGTCGGGGTGACGCTGATCGCCCCCGGCCGGGTGGAGACCCCGTTCTGGGACGGCTACGGCAGCCTGCCCCCGGGGCACCTGCTGACCGCCGACCAGATCGCCGACTCCGTGGTCTGGGCGATCCGGCAGCCGGCCGGGGTCGACGTCAACACCGTGGTCGTACGTCCGCTGGGTCAGCCCAACTGACGTACTGTCGGCGTCAGTTGTTCGCTATGAACTGCTGGGCCAGCTGATCGCCGAGGGAGACGGCGGCGCTGTGGCTCTCGATGGGGGAGACCTTGGAGTTCTTGAACAGGATGTAGGTCACGCCCGAGTCCGCGCCGCCGGTCGCCGGGTCGGGGTCGATCCCGAGCGCCTTGGCGGTGGCGTACGACGCCTCGCCGATGATCTTCGTGGGACCGGTGTCGCCGACGACGGCGTACTCCACCTTGTTGTCGTAGATCACGGCGACCACACCGCCGCCCTTGATCCCGGCGTTCGAGTAGTTCCAGATGCTGCTGGTGCTGGGCACCACCACATAGGGCAGCGACTCGGACTTCAGCGGCTTGCCGTCGGACTGGTGGAAGGCGGTGTCGTCCTGGAACCAGGGGTCGCGGTCCTCGTTGCAGTTGGTGGTGCGCTGGCCGTCGCAGTCGATGTCCATGTCGGCCTTCCAGAACACCGCGCCGTTCTTGCCGCACACCGGGACCGTGGCCGAGGTCTCGTCGTCGGTCTTGTACTTGCCGTTGGAGATCTGCGAGCAGGACTTCACCTTGGCGAGCAGGTCGGCCGCGCTGACCGAGCCCTCCCGGGCGGCCTTCGGCGCCGGGGTCGCGAGCGCGTGTGCCGGCATGAGTCCGGCGGCGAGCAGGGCGGCCCCGGAGGCCGCGGCGAGGGTCAGTGATCGAAGACGCACTGTGGGGGACCCTTCTGTTAGGAAACTTTCCTTACCGGGCGGTTCCACGGTGGCGCAGGCGCCATGTGCGCGTCAACCCTGGTGATGGTGAACGCGCGAAACTCACGCGTATTGCGGTGGTTTGCGCCCATGGTGAGACTGGAGTGACGGGAGGGATCGGCGTCATCCGCGCCCGGGAGGCGAGGCTTCATGTTCGTGCGCACCGTGTACACGACCGGGGATCCGGCCCTGCTCGGCTCGGCCCTGCGGGCCGTCAACAGCCGGGGCCACGAGCTGCTGGAGGAACGGCCCGGCTACCGGGGTGCGGGCGTCTTCGTCGACCGTGAGCTGGGCAAGCTGCTCACGGTCAGCTGGTGGGAGTCCGAGGAGGCGCAGGCCGACAGCGACGAGGTCATGCGCGAGCGGCGCCCGGCCCTGCTGGAACCGTTCGCCGCGTCGGTGGCGGTCGAGCACTATCGCGTCGCGGTCTTCCACGCGCTGCCCCGGCCGGTGGTGGGCGGCGCGCTGCGCGTCACCCGCCTGGAGTTCGACCCGAGGGACGCGGACCTGCTGGCCGACACCTTCCACGCGTCCGCGCTGCCACGGCTGGAGACGGTGCAGGGGCTCGCCCGCACGGCGCTGTTGCTGGACAGCGACCGGGGCAGGGGCATGGTGGGCACGGTGTTCACCGACCGCCGCGCCCTGTCCGCGTCCCGCGCCGCGCAGTCCACGATCCGCCGGTCCTGGACGGCGAAGGCACACGTCGCGGTGGTGGCGCTGGAGGAGTTCGACGTGATCCACGCGGACCCGCACACGCTCTGACCGCGACAGGCCCCTGGGGCGTCGCCGTGGTCCGCGGTGTCCGCCGTGGCCGGTCGCGCGGCGCCCCACGTCCCGGGGAACCGCGGCGCCGCCGCCCGCGCGGCGCCCCTGGCGCCGGCCCCGCGCGTCAGCCCATGTCGAACGTCGCCGGGTCGGGGCCGATCCGCCGGTCCTCGTTCAGCGCGCCGATCGCCGCCAGGTCCTCCTCGTCCAGGCTGAAGTCGAACACCTCGATGTTCTCCTTGATCCGCGACGGCGTCACGGACTTCGGGATCACGATCGTGCCCTGCTGGATGTGCCACCGCAGCACCACCTGTGCGGGAGTGCGGTTGTGCTTCTGTCCGATCGCCACGATCGCCGGCACCTCCAGCAGCCCCTTGCCCTGCCCGAGCGGCGACCAGGCCTCCGTCCGGATGCCCTGCTCCGCGTGGTACTCCCGCGCCGCGTGCTGCTGAAGGTGCGGGTGCAGTTCGATCTGGTTGACCGCGGGGATCACGGACGTCTCGTCCGCGAGCCGCCGCAGGTGCTCCGGCAGGAAGTTGGAGACACCGATGGCCCGGACCCGCCCGTCGGCGTACAGCTTCTCCAGCGCCTTGTACGTGTCGACGTACAGGTCCCGCGCCGGCAGCGGCCAGTGGATCAGGTACAGGTCGAGATGGTCGAGCCCCAGCTTGCCGAGCGACGTGTCGAAGGCACGCAGTGTCGCGTCGTACCCCTGGTCGCTGTTCCAGAGCTTGGTGGTGACGAAGATTTCCTCGCGGGGCAGACCGGAGGCCGCGATGGCCCGGCCGGTGCCCTCTTCGTTGCCGTACGCCGCGGCCGTGTCGATGCTGCGGTACCCGGCCTCCAGCGCCGTACCGACGGCCCGCTCGGCCTCGTCGTCCGGAACCTGCCACACGCCGAAGCCCAACTGGGGCATCTCGACGCCGTTGTTGAGGATGATCGGGGGGACCTTGCTGCTCACGAGCTGGTGATCCTTCGCTTGTCGACAACGTGGTACTCCATCGTCAACGATCACACACGGCGATCCATTCCTGACCCGCCCGGGATGTCAGGATCTGTACAGAGCCTCGACCTCGCGCTCGTACGCCTTTTCGATCGCCTTCCGCTTCAGTTTCAACGACGGTGTCAGCAGACCGTGTTCCTCGGTGAACGGCTGCGCCAGTATCCGGAACGTACGGATCGACTCGGCCTGGGAGACCAGCGTGTTCGCGGCGACCACCGCGCGCCGCACCTCCGTCTCCAGATCCGGGTCCCGCACCAGCTGCGCGGGCGCCATCGGCGGTTTGCCGCGCATCTGCAGCCAGTGCTCGACGGCCTCGTGGTCGAGCGTGACCAGGGCCGCGATGTAGGGGCGGTCGTTGCCGACCACGATGCACTGGCTGACCAGCGGATGATCGCGCACCCGCTCCTCCAGCACCCCGGGCGAGACGCTCTTGCCGCCGGAGGTCACGAGGATCTCCTTCTTGCGGCCGGTGATCGTCAGATAGCCGTCCTCGTCGAGGGAGCCGAGGTCGCCGGTGGCGAGCCAGCCGTCGTGCAGCGACCCGTCGGTCGCCTTCGGGTTGTTCAGATAGCCCTGGAAGACATTGCCGCCGTACAGCCAGACCTCGCCGTCGTCCGCGATGTGCACGGTCGTCCCGGGGATCGCCTGGCCGACGGTGCCGTACCGGGTGCGCTCGGGCGGGTTCGCGGTCGCCGCGGCCGTCGACTCGGTCAGGCCGTAGCCCTCGTAGATCTGCACGCCCGCGCCCGCGAAGAACAGCCCGAGCCGGCGGTCCATGCCCGAGCCGCCGGACATGGCGTTGCGGATCCGGCCGCCCATCGCGGCGCGGACCTTCGCGTACACCAGCTTGTCGAACAGCTGGTGCTGCATCCGCAGGCCCGCCGACGGCCCCGGCCCGAGTCCCCACGCCTTCGCCTCGACGGCCTCCGCGTACCGCACCGCGACGTCGACCGCCTTCTCGAACGGCCCCGCCTTGCCCTCCTTCTCCGCCTTGCGCCGGGAGGCGTTGAACACCTTCTCGAAGATGTACGGCACCGCCAGGATGAACGTCGGCTTGAACGACTGGAGGTCGGGCAGCAGGGCGGCCGCGTTCAGCTGCGGCTGGTGGCCGAGGCGCACCCGGCCCCGGATCGTGGCGACCTCCACCATGCGCCCGAAGACATGGGCGAGCGGCAGGAACAGCAGGGTGGAGGCCTCGTCGCCGCGCTTGGAGTGGAACACCGGCTCCCAGCGGCCCACCACACTGTCCGCCTCGAACATGAAGTTCCCGTGCGAGAGCACACAGCCCTTGGGGCGGCCGGTGGTGCCCGAGGTGTAGATGACGGTGGCCGCCGAGTCCGGGGTGACGGCCTGGCGGTGCCGGTGCACGACCTCGTCGTCCAGGTGCGCGCCGGCGTCGTACAGCTCCTGCACGCAGCCCGCGTCCAGCTGCCACAGCTGGCGCAGCCGTGGCAGCCGGCCGATGACCGTGGCGATGGTCATCGCGTGGTCCTCGTGCTCCACGACCGCCGCGGTGACCTCGGCGTCGTACAGCATCCAGAAGCACTGCTCGGCCGACGACGTGGGGTAGACCGGCACCACCTGGGCGCCGATCGTCCACAGGGCGAAGTCGAACAGCGTCCACTCGTAGCGCGTACGGGACATGATCGCGACCCGGTCGCCGAACCGGACCCCGCTCGCCAGCAGGCCCTTGGCCAGGGCGAGGACCTCGTCACGGAACTCGGCGGAGGTCACATCGCGCCACTCTCCGGCGGCGTCCTTGCGGCCGAGGGCGACACGCCCCGGATCCGTCAGGGCGTGCTCGAAGACCACATCGGCCAGACCACCCACCGGCGGTGCCGACGTGAGAGGCGGGTTGGTGAACTCGCGCAATCCTCGCTCCCCGATCCTCGCTGCCTGAACGCGCCGGTGATGCTCGGCACAGCGCCGTGAAAGCTACCTCACACCCTGACGGGAGGGGAGGGGGGCGGAAACAGAGCAAACCTCGCCTTCCACCCGAGCGTTGTCCGGAAAATGCCCGCACATGGGGAAGGGACGGACACAATACTGACGGGTCAGTAGGTTTCGGCGCCGTAATCTCCACTGAATCTGTACGCGCCGATTACCCCCCTGTACAGGGCGGTTACGGCCAAGACCACGGCGTGTGCGGGGCGGCGCCGCCCGCGGAACCCGCAGCCCCCGGGGCCCCCGGCGTCCGGGCCGCTGCCCGCACCCCTGTGAAGCGCGCCACACTGCCGTCAGCCCCCGTGGCGCCGCAGCCGCTCCCCGCCGGCCAGGACGGCCGCCGCCAGGGCGTCCGCCGCCTCCCGCGTCCCGGGTCTGCCCCGGCCGTGCACGAGGACGAAGTCGACCTTGCCCAGCTCCGGCAGCCCGGCGCGCTCCGGCAGCCGGATCAGCCCCGGCGGGACCAGCCGGCGGGAGTGCGCCATCACCCCGAGGCCCGCGCGGGCCGCGGCGATCAGCCCGTTGAGGCTGCCGCTGGTGCAGGCGATCCGCCAGTCGCGCCCCTGCCGCTCCAGCGCCTCCAACGCCCGCGCCCGGGTGATGCCGGGCGGCGGGTAGACGATCAGCGGGACCGGTCGGTCGGCGTCCAGGCGCAGCCGCTCCGCGCCGATCCACACCAGGTCGTCGCGCCACACCAGTGCCCCGCGCGGGTCCTCCGCGCGCCGCTTGGCCAGCACCAGGTCGAGCTTCCCGGCGGCGAGCCGCTCGTGCAGGATCCCGGACAGCTCGACCGTCAGCTCCAGATCGACCTCGGGATGGTCGGAGCGGAAGTCCTCCAGGATCTCCGGCAGCCGGGTCAGCACGAAGTCCTCCGACGCGCCGAACCGCAACCGGCCCCGCACCCGGGTCCCGGTGAAGAACGCTGTCGCCTGCTCGTGCGCCTCCAGGATCCGGCGCGCGAAGCCCAGCATCGCCTCGCCGTCCTCGGTCAGCTCCACGGAGTGGGTGTCCCGGGCGAACAGCGGCCGCCCCACCGCGTCCTCCAACCTGCGGACGTGCTGGCTCACCGTGGACTGGCGCACACCGAGCCGCCGGGCCGCCTGGGTGAAGTTCAACGTCTGGGCGACCGCGAGGAAGGTCCGCAGCTGGGTGGGGTCGTACACGCCCTCAGCGTACGCGGCTATCGCGTCTCATGATGACAGTGAGAATGGTGTGCTGGTTTCCCGATCGAGGCGGGGCGGGGGATCATGAGAGGGGTCCCACGGGGCCCGGACCGGACCGCCGTCGCACACCCATCGGAGCACCGTGACACGCCTGCGCTGGCCGAGCTGGATGCCCATCGACCCGTACATCGTGCTGCTCCTCGGCACGGTGGGCCTGGCCGCGCTGTTCCCGGCCCACGGCACCGGCGCCACCGTGGCCTCGGGCGCCTCGACCGCCGCGATCGCCTTCCTCTTCTTCCTGTACGGCGCCCGCCTGTCCACCCGCGAGGCGCTCGACGGACTGCGCCACTGGCGGCTCCATGTCACCGTCCTGGCCTGCACCTTCGTCGTCTTCCCCGCGCTCGGCCTGGCCGCCCGCGCCACCGTCCCGGTGCTGCTCACCCAGCCGCTCTACCAGGGCCTGCTCTTCCTGACCCTGGTGCCCTCCACGATCCAGTCGTCCATCGCCTTCACCTCCATCGCGCGCGGGAACGTGCCCGCGGCGATCTGCGCCGGCTCCTTCTCCTCCCTGGTCGGCATCGTGGTCACCCCGCTGCTGGCCGCCGGACTGCTCGGCAGCAGCGGCGGCGGCTTCTCCGCCGACTCGCTCGTCAAGATCGTGCTGCAACTGCTGGTGCCGTTCCTCGCCGGGCAGGTACTGCGGCGTTGGATCGGCGCCTTCATCACCCGGCACAAGAAGGTCCTCGGACTGGTCGACCGCGGCTCCATCCTGCTCGTCGTCTACACCGCGTTCAGCGAGGGCATGATCCAGGGCATATGGCACCAGGTCAGCCCCGCACGGCTCGGCGCGCTCCTCGCGGTCGAGGCCGCGGTGCTCGCCGTGATGCTGGTGGGGACCTGGTACGGCGGCAGCGCGCTGGGCTTCGGCCGGGAGGACCGGATCGCCATCCAGTTCGCCGGCTCCAAGAAGTCCCTCGCCTCCGGCCTGCCCATGGCGAGCGTCCTCTTCGGCGCCCACGCCTCGCTGGCCGTCCTCCCGCTGATGCTCTTCCACCAGATGCAGCTGATGGTCTGCGCGGTCATCGCCAAGCGCCGCGCCCACGACCCGGGGGCGGACGCCGAGGCCGCCGACGGGAGTGCCGGGGCGGAGGACGACGGCGCCGGCGGGGCTGAGGCGAGCGGCGCCACCGGGGGCGAGGAGCCGGGCACCGCCGGGCCCCAAGCGGGCGGTGACGCCGAGAAGTCAGCCGCTCACCCGGTCCAGGGGCAGCCACAGAACCGTGTCCTTCGGTGACCGCAGCGTCTTCGGGTCCGCCAGCTCCTCGTCGGTCAGCGCCCGGTCCCACACGTGCGCCTCGTCGATCGCTCCTGTGAAGAAGGCCCGGCTGTCCATGCGCTGACCTATGTGCACGCCGAACGGCGAGTCACGGCTCACCGAGCCCGGTACGTCGGCGACCGAAGCCCTCGTGGCGTCGACGAACAGCGACAGCGTGCCGCCGCCGCGGCGTAGCACCGCGTGGTGCCACCGGCCGTCGTTGTACGCCGTGCCGGTGCGCACGTACACCGTCCGCGGCGCCGCCGCGCCGTCGCGCACGGTGATCAGCCCCTGTATCCGGTGGTTCGCCGGCTCCCCACGCAGCCACACCTGCGGCTCGCTGGTCCCTGTCCCGCCCATCCACAGCAGCGGCTGCTCACCGGTCGTCGCCGAGTACCGGAACCACAGCGACGCGGTGAAGTCCTTCGACCCGAGCGGCAGGCTCGCGCGGTACGGCAGACGTACCGCGTCGTCCGTGCCGTCGAAGGCCAGCGCGCCCCCGAAGACGCCGTCGGTCTCCTGCGGGCCGCCGAGCACCGCGGCCGGCCGGGCCCGCGGGGTCAGATCCGGGGTGACCGGGTCGGGGCTCCGGCGCGGGGCGAGCCAGTCCTCGGTGAACCGGGCGAAACGGATCTCGTCCCGCGCGTCCACCGCCCCGCCCTCGTAGAGCAGGCCCACGGTGTCCCCGGTCGTCCGCACCAGGTCCGAGTAGCCCGACCAGTCGGTGGTGACGACCGTGCCGCGGTCCACGCTGTCCCAGGTGCGGCCGCCGTCGTAGGAGGAGCGGATCATCATGGTGCGGCGCCGGTCGGGGTCGGCGGGGCAGGCCAGCAGGATGCGGTCGCCCAGGCGCAGCATCGACCCCTGGACCTGCGGGGTGTACAGGTCGGGCAGGGCGTGGAACGGCGCGGTGAAGCTGTCGCCGCCGTCACGGCTGAGGGCCTGGGTGCGGTGGCCGAGATCGGTGCCGTCCGTCTCCCGCCCGTTGACCAGGATCGAGCCGTCGCCCCGCTCGGCGAGGGCCATCTCGGACGGCTTCTGCCGGAAGGTGCCGTCGTCCGCGATGGGCCAGGTGTCGGTGGCGCCGATCCGCCAGTGGCCGCCGTGGTCGTCGCTGACGACGAGCGCCGCGTGATCGGTGGTGACCCGGCTGCCGTTCCACGTCTCGGCGTTGACCCCGAACACCAGCCGTCCCGCGTACCGCCCCTTGGTCAGCTGTATCCCGTGCACCGGCCCGGTCGCGTACCAGGAGTTCCAGTCGGCGGGCAGGATCTCGGGGCTCAGATCGCGCGGCGCGGACCAGGTCAGTCCGTCGTCGTCGCTGTACTGCAGATGCGGGGTGCGGTCGCAGGGGACCGGGCAACTGGCGCTGTCCGTGCGGCCGGTGCTGTACGTCTCGGCGATCCAGACGCGGCCGGTCGTCCGGTCCACGACCGGCGCCGGGTTGCCGTGGGTGTCGCCCGCGCCGTCGTCGACGACGCGCAACGGGCTCCAGGTGCGGCCGTCGTCGGTGGATCGCTTGACCACGATGTCGATGTCGGCGGCGTCCCCGCAGTTGAGGACCCGGCCCTCGGCGAAGGCCAGGAGGGTGCCGTCCCTCGTCCTGACGATCGCCGGAATACGGAAGCAGGTGTACCCCGGGTCCTGGGACGCCCGGAACAGCACCTGCTGCTCGAACTCGGGGGATCCCGCGGCCTGCCGAGCCTGCTGGACCTGCCGGGCCGGTTGCGCGTGGGCCGGGTGGGCGGACAGCGGGGGCGCGAGGAGAGCGGCCGTCATGAAGGCGGCCGTGGCGAGTACGGATCTGAGTCGGGCGCGAAGACATGACGGCACGTGCGGCCTGCCTCTCGTCGGCCGGACATCTGGACGTCCGGACATCCCATGTCCAAGGTGCGCCCTATCGAAGGTAGTTGGGCCTTTGGTGTCATACAAGAAGTGTGCCGGGAGACGGCGCGGCAGACGATGGAGCCTCCCACCGGAAGCTTCCGGGGGTTTTCCGCAGGGCTTCCGCAGGGCTTCCGCAGGGCTTCCGGAGGGCTTCCGGAGGGCTTCCGGAGGTCATGGGCGCAGCACGACCTTGCCCAGGTTGGACCGGGTCTCGATCACCGCGTGCGCCCGCGCCGCCTCCTCCAGGGCGAACTCCGCGTGCACGACGGGCCGTACGGCACCCTCGGCGAACAGCCGCCACAGCTCCAGCCGCCACCGCTCGTACAGCTCGGGCCGGCCGCGGGCGATCAGCGCCATCTGGAAGCCGATCACCGACTTGGCGCCCACCAGCAGGTCGTACGCCCGGACCGTGCCGCCGCCCGAGCTGTAGGCGACGAGCCGGCCGTGCGGGGCGAGGGCGGCGACGGCGGGGGTGAGCAGGTCGCCGCCGACCGCGTCCAGGACGCAGTCGACGGGGTCTCCCCAGTTGTCGTCGGCGTACCGCACGCAGTCGTCCGCGCCGAGGGAGCGTATGAACCCCGCCTTCGCCGGATCGGACACGGCCCCCACCACCCGGCCCGCTCCCCGCGCCCGCGCCAGCTGGACCGCCAGGTGTCCCACCCCGCTCGCCGCCGCCGTCACCAGCACCGACTCGCCCGGCTCCGGGCGCGCCGCGCACAGGGCGCCGAACGCCACCAGCCCGCTGCGCACCAGCGCGACCGCGTCCACATCGGTGGCGCCCTCCGGCACCGGCGAGACCATGGCCTCCTCCAGCACCGCGTAGTCGGCGTACCCATGGCCGAAGCACAGCCCGGTCACCCGGTCGCCGGTCCGGAACCGGGTCGTTCCCACGCCGACCGCCACCACCTCGCCCGCCAGTTCGCCGCCCAGCGGGATCGGCGCGGCGCCCTCGGAGACCTTGCGGACGACCGGCAGCGTGACCCCGACCGCCGTGCAGCGCACGAGCAGCTGCCCGGGGCCGGGTTCGGGGACGGCGGCCTCCTCCGTGAACAGGGGACCGCCGGGGCGGTCGTACCGGACGCGACGCATCGCTACCTCCGTGGCCGGGCACACCGGCGTGATCGGTCGCGGGGAGGGGAGACCGAGGGACCCCGCGAAATCGTTGGGGGCCCCAACGGTAAAGCGAAATTCATGGGGACGTCCAACGATTTCTCGGATAGGCTTCCACCCATGGCCGCCGACCCCCGCCCGACCAGCGACCCCCGCCCGACCGCCGAACCGCCGCTGACCGCGATCCGCGCCCTGCCCAGCTGGATCCTCGGCCGGGCCGCCGCGCGGGGCCGCGCCCTCGTCGCCGAGGCCCTCGCCGCCGAGGGCCTGAAGATGTGGCACCACGTCGTTCTCTCCGCCGTCCGCGACCTCGCCCCCGTGGCCCAGGCCGACCTCGCGCGGGGGATCGCCCTCGACCCCAAGGACCTCGTCGGCGTCCTGAACGACCTGCAGAGCGCCGGACTGGTCGTCCGCGCGCCGGATCCCCGGGACCGCCGCAAGAACGCCGTGTCCCTCACCGAGGAGGGCGGCCTGCTCCTCGAACGCTGCGAGCGGGCCGCCCGTACGGCCAACGAGGAACTGCTCGCCCCCCTCTCCGCCGCCGAATGCGAGCTGTTCATGCTCCTGCTGACGCGGATCTCCGACGCGGAAGGCTGACGGGGTGCGGGCGCAGGCCGGTCCGCCGGAGGGCTCGACCGGGGCGACGGGTCGACGGGCCGAGGGGCCGGTTGAGTCGACAGGCCGACAGGCCGACTGAGCCGACGGGTCGACGGGCCGATCGGGCTGGCTGGGCCGACGGGTCGACGGGCCGATCGGGCTGGCTGGGCCGACGGGTCGGCCGCGCCGGCTGGGCCGCCCCGGCCGGTTGAGTCGACCGCGCCGGCTGGGCCGTGGAGCCCCTTCTCAGGCCAGCGTCCCGCCCCCGTCCACGACCACGACCGAACCGGTGCTGTAGCCCCCGCGCATCAGATACAGATACGCCTCCGCCACGTCCGCGGCCTCGCCCACCCGGCCCACGGGCAGCGACGCGGCCGACGCCGCGTACAACCCCTCGCGCTCCGCCTCCGGCAGCTCGCGCCACAGCTCCGTGCGGACGACGCCGGGCGCGACCACGTTGACCCGCACCGGCGCCAACTCCACTGCCAGCGCCCGGGTCAGCGACTCCATCGCCCCGCACAGCGCCGACACCACGCTCGAACCCGGCAGCGGCCGATGCCCCGCCGTCCCCGTGGTCAGCACCACCGAACCACCCTCCCGGATCGACCCGGCGCCGTACTTCACCGCCGTGTACGCACCCCACAGCCTGGTGTCCAGGAACCGCTGCGCCCGCCCCAGTTCGGTCTCCGCCACACTCGCCAGCTGCAGCGTCTCGCCCGCCGTGTACACCAGGTGGTCGAACGCGCCGAGCCGTTCGAAGAACCCGCGGACGGCGGCCTCGTCCGTCGTGTCCAGCACCTCCCCCCGCGCGCCCTGCGGCAGCCGCTTCAGCGCCGCGTCCACGCTCTCCTGCCGCCGCGAGGCGACGACCACCTCGGCGCCCTCGGCCGCCGCGCCCTCGGCCACCGCGAACCCGATACCGGACGTACCGCCGAGCACCACGACACGCTGTCCCCGCAGACCCATGGGAACTCCTTCTCCGCCCCTGTCGGACGGTTTCTCAGCCTTGTAAGGACGACCTCGCAGGACGGCCTTTCGGATGCCTCCCAGCCTGCGGTCCGGGAGACGGGTCCGTCCAAGACCTCTTCCGGCCGTGGCGATACCCTGACGGCATCGCCACCCGGACGACGGAAGGGGCGGGCCATGGACCTGGATCTGCGCAAGGTCCGCTACTTCACGGCAGTCGCCGAACTGCTCCACTTCGGGCGTGCCGCCGAGCGGCTGCACATCGCCCAGCCGGTGCTGAGCCGCCAGATCCGCGCTCTGGAGAAGGACTTGGGTGCCGAACTCCTCGTACGCGACAGCCACGGCGTGCGGTTGACCGATGCCGGACAGCAACTTCTCGACGACGGGCGGCAGTTGCTTGCCTCGGCCGACGGGGCCCGGCGCCGTGTGCTGCGTGCCGCGCACGGGTCCCGGCGGCTCCTCGTCGGCTTCCGCGCGGGCGTCGTCGTCGCCCCCGCGCTGCGTGCCTTCGCCGAAGCCCACCCGGACGCGCAGGGCAACGCGCGCCGGGTCGAGTGGGACGACCAGGAGCGACTGGTCCTCGACGGCACGGTCGACATCGCCTATGTACGACGGCCGGTCCGCGAGGAGGGGCTCCGGCTGCGGCCGCTGTACCGCGAGCCCCGCGTGGCGATGCTCCGGGAGGACCATCGGCTCGCCGGGAAAAAGGAGTTGAGCCTCGCCGACCTCGACGGCGAGCGGTGGCTGCGGTACTCCGATCCCCGCCCGGGGGATCTGCCGATCCGTACGATCGAGGAGAAGTTCGAGTGCATCGCGGCGGGCAGCGCCGTCACGCTCGTGCCGCGCTCGGTCGCCGAGCAGTACTCGCGCCCCGACATCAGCTACGTGCCCGTCACCGACGCCGAGCCCGACGAGGTGCTGCTGGCGTGGGCGGAGGGCCGGTGCTCCCCGCTGGCGGCGGCCTTCGCCGAGATCGCGGCCGAGGTGCACGAGGGAGCCGGTGGAGGTCGGGGGGAGGCCGGTTGAGATGCGGGGGAGCCGGTTGAGATGCCGGGGGGAAGCCGTTGAGATGCCGGGGGAAGCCGGTTGAGGGGTCAGCCCTCGGTCGTCTCCTCCGCCAGGACGATCCGGTCGTCCCCCGCGTAGACGTTCATCGAGCTGCCCCGCAGGAAGCCGACGAGCGTCAGGCCGGTCTCCGCCGCGAGGTCCACGGCCAGCGACGACGGCGCCGACACGGCCGCCAGCACCGGAATCCCGGCCATCACGGCCTTCTGCGCCAGCTCGAACGAGGCCCGGCCGGAGACCAGCAGGACCGTCCGGGACAGGGGCAGCTCACCGTTCTGCAGCGCACGGCCCACCAGCTTGTCGACCGCGTTGTGCCGGCCCACGTCCTCCTTGATGTCCAGCAGTTCGCCGTCCTCGCTGAACAGGGCGGCCGCGTGCAGGCCCCCCGTGCGGTCGAACACCCGCTGGGCCGCCCGAAGCCGCTCGGGCAGCTCGGCCAGCAGCTCGGGCGTGACGCGGAGGCGAGGGCTGTCGGCGATCGGCCAGTGCGCGGTCGTACGCACCGCGTCCAGGCTGGCCTTGCCGCACAGTCCGCAGGAGGAAGAGGTGTAGACGTTCCGTTCGAGGCTGAAGTCGGGCAGGGAGACGCCGGGCGCGGTCCTCACGTCGACCACGTTGTAGGTGTTCGAACCGTCCGCGGTCGCCCCGGCGCAGTAGACGATGTTCTCCACGTCGGACGCGGCGGCCAGCACGCCCTCGCTCACCAGGAACCCGGCCGCGAGCGCGAAGTCGTCGCCCGGGGTGCGCATGGTGATCGCCAGGGGCTTGCCGTTCAGCCGGATCTCCAGGGGCTCCTCGGCGACGAGCGTGTCCGAGCGGGTGGAGAGCGCGCCGTCCCGGATGCGGAGGACCTTGCGTCGTTCCGTGACTCGTCCCATGTCCTGATCAGCCCCGGTTCCTTTGCGTGCTGGTGGCCGCGGCGGCCCTTGATGCGGAGATCCCATTGTCCCGCACGGGCAGGGCGGCGCCGCGGCCCGCTGTGCGCAGGGGCTCGGTGGTGCTGAGGGGAGCCGACAATTCGTCTGCCCGTTTCCTGTGGCTTCACGTGCCGTCGTACTGCTGAGTCACTGACCAGACTGTGGATCCCGTTCACCGTGGCAACAAGGGGGGACCTCCGTCATGCACGGCTCACGCATCGCCGCCATCGGCCACTATCAGCCCACCCGGGTACTCACCAACGAGGACCTGGCCGGCATGGTCGACACCAGCGACGAGTGGATCCGCACGCGGGTGGGCATCCGCACCCGGCACATCGCCGGCCCCGACGAGCCGGTGGACGAGTTGGCCGCGCACGCCGCCGCCAAGGCCCTCGCGGCCGCGGGGCTCGGACCCGCCGACATCGACCTCGTCCTCGTCGCCACCTCCACCGCGATCGACCGTTCCCCGAACACCGCCGCCCGGGTCGCGGCCCGGCTCGGCATCCCGGGCCCGGCCGCCATCGACGTCAACGTGGTGTGCGCCGGCTTCACCCACGCCCTGGCCACCGCCGACCACACCGTCCGCGCGGGCGCGGCCACCCGTGCCCTGGTGATCGGCGCCGACGAGATGTCCGCCGTCGCCGACTGGAGCGACCGCAGCACCTGCGTCCTCGTCGGCGACGGCGCCGGGGCCGCGGTGGTGGAGGCGTGCGCGCCGGGGGAGGAGCCGGGAATCGGGCCCGTGCTGTGGGGGTCGGTGCCCGAGATGGGCCACTCGGTGCGGATCGAGGGCACGCCGCCGCGGTTCGCGCAGGAGGGCCAGAGCGTCTACCGCTGGGCCACCACCCGGCTGCCCGCCATCGCCCGTCGGACCTGCGAGCGCGCCGGTCTCGCCCCCGAGGACCTCGCCGGTGTGGTCCTCCACCAGGCCAACCTGCGCATCATCGAGCCCCTCGCCGAGAAGTTGGGCGCCGTCAACGCCGTGATCGCCCGCGACGTCACCGAGTCCGGCAACACCTCCGCCGCGAGCATCCCCCTCGCCCTCTCCAAACTCGTCGAACAGGGCACCCTGCCCAGCGGCGCCCCGGTGCTCCTCTTCGGGTTCGGCGGAAACCTGTCGTACGCGGGTCAGGTCATCCACTGCCCGTAGGAACGCCGCGCGCTTGTCCCGGAGGGACCCGTGATCACTCCGCGCGCACGGGTTATCGCTCCGCGTACAAGGCTGCCGCCCCACCCCGGCTCCCCGTCCGCCGGGCGAAATACGCAGGTGAAACGCACTCCGAAACCTTGGTATTGTTGTCCATGTCGCCGCGAGGGAAGCCCTCCGCAAGGCGGCAGACACCTGGTCCGGGTGGCGGAATGGCAGACGCGCTAGCTTGAGGTGCTAGTGCCCTTTATCGGGCGTGGGGGTTCAAGTCCCCCCTCGGACACAACCGTTGACGACACGGTGACGAGGGCCTCGACCTTACGGTCGCGGTCCTCGTTTCGTGTTCGTAGCCGACAGTGACGCCCCAGGGCTCCGTAGAGCGGGCCCTTTCTCGTCGTCGGCGGCGGCAGTCTGGATGCGTTGTGCAATACCTCCAAGACTCTCAGCGATCTGCCCGATCTGTCGCGTGTCGAGTGCTGATTCCTTCTCCCGGGGGGCGGGGCGCGCGTCGAGCTTCTTCTGTGTCGCGACCTTGTCCCGCTGAGCCTCGTCGATCCAGTGGGTGACGACGGCGGGGTCGGCTCCGGCGTCGAGGGCGGCTTGGCAGCGGGCGAGTCGGCGGCGCACGATGCCTCCCGCAGGTAGCCCGAAGCTTTGAGGGCGGTTCCGGCCGAAGTGGGCTGCCGTACTGGGAGTTGACGCGGCGATTGTTCAAGTACACAACTGAGACTCGCGCCAGGGGTGAAGGGCTTGGAGACCCGGTTCCAGTGCGGGAAGCCCGCGGGCAACCTCCGCCACCACGGGAGAGCGGAGGCGACGACGAAGCGGACATAGTCGGTGAAGGCGGACGCGGCCGTCGGCGCGGCCGCGCGTGGTGTCGGCGGCGGGGAGGTCTGGCAGGGCCAGGCGGCGACGAGCGCAGGAAGTCCTCCCGCGGACGAGCGCTCGTCCACCTGGTTCGCTTGTTACTTCGGTCCATCGCCTCGCAGGGTGTCGTCGCGCAAGGCCTTGTCCGTGGCCCGTCCGATGACAGCAGTCGCTCCCGCGTCCACAGCCCCTCCGACGAGGCCTCCCAGGATCGGGACCGCCTTGGCGAGCGTGATCGCAGCACGCTGGGTTCCATACTTCGCGAAGAGGAAGAATCCGACCTTCTTGTTGATCGCCCGGAGCATCGCAATCGGGATCTTCTTGATCATCTGCTCACCGATCTTCTGACCGACCTTCACCCCGAAGGCGGCCAGGACGCTCTGCGTGCTCATCCCGATCGCGAGCATCATCGCGACGGTCCGCACGTGTGGATCACGTATGTCCCACCCCCGAAGGTGCGCGATGGAACCAGCCATCCGCATGTTGATAGCGAAGGACGCGGCCACGTTCGCAGGGATCGTCACGCCTGCAGTGAGGAGACCTCCGAGCCCGGTGACGAACCCCTGGGTCCCGGCCGCGGCCACGGACTCCTTGATGAGGCGGGCGACGACCGCATCGATGTCATCCTTCATGTCCTCAGGAGAACGGCGCTCATCGTCGCCGGGTGCCCTGTAATCGGCGCCCTGCCGACGCGAAAGACGGTCCTCGGCCCAGGTCGCCGACCCCGTGAGTGGCCCAACACCGTGCACCATGACCTTCTCTGCGAGATCGGCGACCCATTTCCCCGCCTTCTCGGCCCCTCCTTCATCAGGAGTCTTCACGCCAGCCATCACAGCCCCTTCCGCGAGTGCCTCATCGATGGGCACCCCGCACTGCCGGGGGCAGGAGAAGGATTCCGGTTGCAGGCACCCCCGGCAATGGCTCGGGCGGTTGAACCCGCATCCCCCCTCGCTACCGCCCGTCCACCCCTTCGCGCCACGACGTCCTTCGCCGCGCCGCCTTCACGAGCTGAAGCGACTACAGCTTCGCATGCGAATGAAAGCACCGTCAAACAATCTTCGTTAGTTGGCGTCCGCTTATTCCAGGCATGGTGAGCGGACCGTGTCGGCTACCCAACCCCGCAGCCCGCCTCCACCAGGAACGGACTCGGCTCGCCCGACCACGACACGTACAGGCTGTCGCGCGCTCTCGTGCAGGCGACGAACAGCAGGCAGCGTTCCGCCATCAGGTCCGTCTCGTGCTGCTTGGCGTCCAGCTCGGCCGGCGTCACCGCCTTCGCGAACGGCACGGCACCGTCGTCGGCGCCGATCACCGCGACGCAGCGGAACTCGAGTCCCTTGAACGAGTGCATGGTTCCGACGCGTACGGCGTCCGCCGCGCCCGCGGTGTCGGCGGACCGCAGTGTTACGGCGGGGATGCCGGCGGCCTTGAGATGAGTCACCGCCTTGGCGCAGGTCTTGTTGAACCGGGTGCTCACCCCTATCTCCTCGGCGCCTACGCCCGCGTCCAGCCACGCCCGCACCTGGGAGACCAGCGCCGCGAGTTCGGCGTCCTCGTCCGCCGCCCCGAGCACGGCAGGCCCGTCGCCGTGCAGGGCGGAGCGGTAGCCGAGCAGGGTGTCGTCGCGGCCCTCGTCCTCCAACTGGGCGATGGGGCGGCCGATGAGCAGGGCGGTGGACCAGCGCAGGATCTCCTGGGTGCTGCGGTAGTTCTTGCGCAGCTTCACCGACCGCCCGGTGACCTTGATGCCCAGCGACTTCAGGGACACCTTCGAGTCGTAGATGCGCTGGTGCGGGTCGCCCGCGATGAACAGGTCGTCCGGGCGGGCGGGTACGGCCGCGCGCAGCAGACGCCACTGCGCCGGGTGCAGGTCCTGCGCCTCGTCCACCACCACATGCCGGTACTGCGGCCCCTTCTCCGCCAGCAGCCGCGCCGCCTCCGCGCAGGTCTGCAGCCAGGTGCGGGCCCCGTCCGCGGCCAGTCCGTCCGTGAACCGCTCCACCGTCTCCCACACCAGCGGCCGTTCGGCCGCCGTCAGCCGGCTTCCGCGCCCACGCCGGTCCGCCGACTCGTACTCGGCGAGGCTTCTGATGTCCTGGGCGAGGACGACGTGCCGGTACTCCTGGGTGAGGAACTGGGCGCTGCCGGGGAACCCGGTCGCCTTGGCGGCCTTGCCCCAGCGGCTCTCCTCCTCGTTGTTCATCAGCGGCCGCAGCGCCACCGCGCCCGGCGCCTCGGCGACGACCCGGCTCGCGAAGCCGTCCACCGTCGAGATGTCCACCCGCCCGCGCAGCTCCGGGTCCTCCACCAGTGACTCCAGGCCGGAGCGGAGCGCGTTGACGAGCGCGTTGGTGTAGGTGGTGAGCAGGATGCGGTCCCCGTCGCGCAGGTGCCCCAGCAGGTGCTTGACGCGGTGCAGGGCTACGACGGTCTTGCCGGTGCCCGGCCCGCCGGTGACCTGGGCGGGCCCCGAGTACGACGCCCGGTAGGCCACCTTGCGCTGCGAGGGGTGCAGGAACACCCGCCAGGCCGCGAACGGCTTCTCCAGGATGTCCCGCAGCTCCTCCGGCGCCGTGACCAGCGCGATGCGCGCCCGGGTGTGCCGGATCGCCGTCTCGTAGTCCTGCGTGTCCACCGGCCGCGTCGACGCCTGCAGGGCGGGCGCGACGATGTCCTGCCACACCTCCTGGATCGGGATCCCTTCGGCGAGGTACTGCAGCACCTCCCGCTGGTCCTGCGGCAGCAGCGGCGCGAACACTTCCAACTGCTCCTTGTCGACGAGCGACCGCGCCTGCCGCAGCGTCTCGTCGTCGATGCCGAGCGCCTTCAGGTCCCCGTCGGAGAACTCCGCGAACAGCCGCTTCTTCGGCGATCCCTCCGCGACCCGCTCGTACGCCGGCGTGAGCTCGTCCAGGGTCGCCGCGTCCCGGATCTCGACGGCCCGCGTCACCTCGTTGATGCTGGCCTTCTGCTTCTTCGCCCAGGCGATCGCCTTGTCGTGCTGCATGACCCGCAGCAGGATGAACGTGTCCCCGGTCGGCGGAGCGAGCACCACACCGCGCCAGAACTGGTCGATGCGGATCGTCCGGATCTGCTTGTCCTTCGCGTTCGTCAGGCTCTCCAGCTTCAGCCCCGGATCCTTGAAGAGCTGGTCGAGGGTGAGCCGGCCGAACTTCTCCCAGGCCTCCAGCACGCCCTTCCTGACCGGCGGCTGGAGCTTGGGGAGTTCGGCGAAGAAACCGATGTCGAAGGCGAGCTGCGGCATGAGGGGATCCTAGGGCCGGGCGGAGTGCGGTGCGGGCGGAATACCAGGTCAGGAGGAGGCGCCGGGGCTGCTGCCGTCGAGATCCAGACGGATCACGGCCAGCGTCTCGGCGACCTCGGCGGTGAGTTCGTCGTCCGGGCCGAACACCATGCACAGGTCCTCGTGCAGTGGTTCCAGGACGGCGAAGGCGTCCGAGGCCCGGCCCTGCGCGAGCAGCAGCATGCCGATGTCGCGCCGCAGTTCCACGGCCGTCTCGCTCACGTCGCCGTCCACGGACCGCACGACGTCGAGGACATCGTGCAGCCCCGCCAACGCCTCCGTCACCTGGCCGAGTTCGCCCCGGCAGCGCGCCGCCTGCGCCCGGCTGTCCAGCGCCTCCTCACTGCCCGGGCCGCTCACCCGCCCGTAGGCGTCGGCGAGCGCCTCGAACTCGGGCAGCGCGGCCCGGTGGTCGCCCGCGAGCTGGCGGCTGACCGCCCGGCGCATGCGCAGCCCGAGGACCGCCTTGTTCTCCGAGCCGAGGGCGCGCGCGGCGGGCTCGATCATCTCGCCCACCACCTCGGCGGCCTGCGCGTACCGCTCCTCCTCCAGCAGCGCTCGGTAGTGCGCGTGGACCTCCCGGATCCGCTCCCGCAGCGCCTCCCGCTCGGCCGCGGGAACGGCGGGCGGCACACCGGGCCCGGCGGCGGCCCCGGCGGGCCGCGCGCCCGCGGTGCCGGCGCGCGAGCGGGGCGCGTACGGGCGGCGGAAGATCCCGGTCGGGTCGGGCGTCCCCGCGGGCCCCGCCTCCTGCGGCGCGGACTCCTCGCCGGGCAAGGGCAGGAAGGGCCGCAGCCGCTCGTACACCTCCTGCACGTCCGCCGGGCGCGCCTCGGGCGCCTTGCGGAGCAGGTGCAGGACCAGGGCCTCCAGCTCCGCCGGCACCTCGGCCCGCAGGTGCCTCAGCGGCGTCGGGTTGGCGTTGACGTGCTGCATCATCAGCTGCCACTCGCTGTCCCCGGCGAACAGCGGCCGCCCGCAGAGCAGTTCGTGCAGCACACACCCCAGCGCGTACAGGTCGGCGCGCGGCGTGACCCGCCCGCCGCGCACCTGCTCCGGCGCCATGTACTGATGCGTCCCGATGGGGCTGCCGGTCGCGGTCAGCTTGGTGACGTCCGTCCGCAGGATCGCCGCGATGCCGAAGTCGAGCACCTTCACCGTGCCGTCCCGGGCGACGAGGATGTTGCCCGGCTTCAGGTCACGGTGGACGACGGGCACGTCGTGCGCGTACGACAGCACGGTCGCCACCTGCGCCGCCACGGCCACCGCCCAGCTCACCGGGAGCGGCCGCTCCGGGTGCACGTACGCGGTCAGCGGCACGCCGTCGACCAGCTCCATCACCAGGAACAGCTGCTCGTACGACTCGTCGAGCACTGCGTCGTACACCTGCGGCACGCCCGGGTGCTGGATCCGCGCGGTGATCCGCGCCTCGCGCCGGAACCGCCTCTCGAACTCCTCCGCCAGATGCGGCGACGCCACCGCCTGCGGGCGGATCAGTTTCACCGCGACCGGCCGGTCCAGGACGGCGTCGTAACCCCGCCACACGTCCCCCATGCCGCCGTGGCCGAACTGCTCCAGCAGCTCGTAGCGTCCCGCGATCCGCCGTGGCTCCGGCACCTGGTCCCCGCCCCCGCCCCCGTCGAGTTACCGAAGTGGTCTTCGATGCGCTGGGGAGCAGTTTCGCGGGTGCGGGTTCCGCGCGTCCAACCGGGTCGCGGGCGACCTACGTGATCAGGTCACGCGGAGTGGCGCGGTCGGCGGCGCACTCCGCCCAGACGGTCTTGCCGGGCCCACCCACGGCGCGCGGTGAGCAGCCCCACCGGTCGGCCAGCGCCTCGACGAGCAGCAGGCCGCGCCCGCCGTCGCCGCCCTGTGCCGTGGCGGTGGGAATGCGGGGGAGGCGTTCACCGCGGGTGTCACTGACCTCGATCCGTACGGTGCCGGTGGCCGGGTCGGCAGTGAGCAGGACGTGGAAGTCCCGGCCGGCGACGTGTCCGTGCCGGACGGCGTTGGCGCACAGCTCCGCCACGACGAGGGTGACGACATCGTGCGCATCGCTGCCGTACGGGATGCCCCAGGCATCGAGCCGGGTCCCGCACAGCCGCCTGGCCAGGCGGGCGCCGCGCGGGGTCGAGCTGAAGCACATCGCGAACTTGTGCACCGTGAGGGGTGATTGTGCTGCGGTCATGCACTCACGGTGGCGTCTCGTGGCATAGCGTCACCAGGGGTGACGCGCTGACGTCAGCTCTTCGTACGGGGCGGATGCGGGCGCTGTACGCGGACGTACTCGGGGGAAAGGCGGGTGGCAGGACGGTGACTGTGGTGCGAGATGCGCGAGACGAGGAGCCGGAGCAGCGGCCGGAGGACGAATCGGGGACGGGCGTGGTGATCGCGTTCGGGCGGCAGTTGAAGCTGCTGCGGGTGCGGGCGGGGCTGGACCGGGTGGAGTTCGGCAAACGGGTCGGCTACTCGGCGGACACGGTGGCGTCGATCGAGCAGGGACGGCGAATCCCGCAGGCCCGGTTCATCGAGCGGGCGGATGAGGTGCTGGGGGCAGAGGGGTTGCTCACGGCGTTGAAGGAGGAGCTGGGGCGGGCTCAGTATCCGGCGTTCTTCAGGGACATGGCTCGGCTGGAGTCAGAGGCGGTCACCCTGCACGTCTACGGTGCGTTGGCCATTCCCGGCCTGTTGCAGACCGAGGACTATGCAAGAGCCGTCTTCACCATGCGTCGTCCGCTTCTCGATGAGGAGACCGTGGAGCAACGCATCGGAGCGCGTCTGGCCCGCCAGGAGATCTTCTCGCGGAGGCCGCTCCCGACGCTGAGCTTTGTCGTCGAGGAGTCGGTGTTGCGACGGCCGGTTGGCGGACGGCCGGTGCTGCGCGGGCAGTTGGAACAGATCCTTCTGATTGGGCAGCGGCGGAACGTGGAGATTCAGGTCATGCCCACCGATGTGCAGGAGCACTGTGGATTGGCCGGACCGTTCACCTTGATCGAGAACCGGGACGGACGGAGGATGGCGTATGTGGAGGTGCAGCGGACCAGTCGCCTCTACACCGAGCGCGCAGAGGTACGAGATGCTGAGGAGCAGTACGGCATCCTGCGGGCTCAGGCCCTGACTCCGCGCGAGTCGCTGGCCTTCGTCGAAGGACTCCTGGGAGAGAAATGACCCATCGGGTGAGTGTGCTGACGGTTCCCGAGTCGGCGTGGTTCAAGAGCAGCTACAGCAGCGGCGAGGGCGGGGAATGCGTCGAGGTCGCCGCACATCCGGCCACTGCCGTAATGGTGCGGGACTCCAAGCGTCCCGCAGAGGCCCGGCTGTCCTTCGGGCCCGAGGCATGGGCAGGCTTCCTGCGCATGGCCACCGGCCGCTGAGGCGGTGACGTGGGCCCGGTGCAAGCGTGCTGCACCGGGCCCACGCCCCGCGTCAGATGTCGTCCAGCCCCTCCTCCCGGCGGATCATCCGCCAGGCCGCGCGGCGGGCGCTGCGGTCGAGATTGGACTTGAAGTCCCGGTCCGTACCGAAGTACCGCTTGCCGAGGGTGTCGATCGTGGAGACATGATCCATCATGTTCTCCTCGAACTTCTTGTCGAAGACGATGCCGAAGTTCTCCTCGTCGTTGACGAGGGCGGCGGCGCGGACCTTCGGGTCCTTCTTGGTGGCGTTGAAGGCCGGGAGGACATCCTCCTCGGTGAACTCCGTGCCGAACTTGGCGTTGAACTTCTCGATCAGCTCGGACAGCAGTGACTTCTCGGAGTCCTTCGCGCCGCCCGCCCCGTCCCCGAAGCCCTTGAGTTCGGCGGGGCCCTCCGGGTTGAGGGACACGTCGTACTCGCCGGTCTTCTCGACGCGCAGGTGGCTGAGGTCCACCTCGCCTATGTCGACTCCGCCGTCCGCGAGGCGGGGGAGCCGGTTGAGCAGGTAGCGCCCGTAGAGGTACAGGCGCTCCAACTCGGCGTCCTGGTAGGGCACGATCTGCGCGAGGAAGCCGTACTTGCGGACGTAGTCGTTGAGGTTGGCCCGGAAGTCCTCGGCGGCCTCGACGTCGTCCTCCTCCTCGCCCTCCAGGAGGTGGGTGAAGCGGGTGACGGCGGGGGAGAGGAGCCGGTACAGCTCGGCGTGCAGCTTCTCCCACTTGGACTGGGAGCCGGCGGCCTTCTCCTGCGCCTCGAAGTACGCGGCGACGAACTCGTCCATGTCCTGCTCCGAGATGACCGGGGCGGACATGACGCGGCTCTGGGCCGAGTACAGAAGGTTGGGGTCGGAGGGCAGGGTCTGCGCCTCCTCGAAGTACGGGCGGAACGCCTCCCTGATGTCCTCGGCGTCGTTGACGAAGTCCAGGACGGCGAGGTCGGCCTGGGTCTTGCGCTCGGCGGTGCGGTTGAGGCGTGAGAGGGTCTGCACGGCGGCGATGCCGGTCAGCGTCTTGTTGACGTACATCGTCGTGAGGAGCGGCTGGTCGAAGCCGGTCTGGTACTTCTCGGCGACGACGAGGATCCGGTACTCCTGTTGCCCCTTGCCGCCGGCCTTCGCTGCCTTGTCGTCGGCGCGGGTGTAGCCGAACGCCTTCGGCAGCGCGCTTTCCGACAGGCCGCCGTTCTCCTTGCTCTCGGTGGTCTCCTCACCGTCGATGGTGAGGGACCCGGAGAAGGCCACCAGGACACCCAGGTCGGGGTACTTGGTGTCGTACTCGCGATCGGCGATGTAACTGCGGATGGCGCGGGCCATCTGCACGGCGGAGAGGCGGGAGGCCGTGACCACCATGGCCTTCGCACGTCCGCCGAGCCGGCCGCGAGTGTGGGCGACGAAGTGCTCCACGATCACCTGGGCGTGCTGGGAGACCGTGTGCTCGTGCATGAGCGCGAACCGGGCGAGCAGGCTGTTGGCCTTGGAGGGGTCGACCTCCTTCTCGTCGTGGTTGAGGTTCGCGAGCTTCCAGTAGGTGTTGTAGGTGACGTAGTTGCGCAGCGGGTCGAGGATGAAGCCTTCCTCGATGGCCTGGCGCATGGAGTAGGTGTGGAAGGGGCGGTAGACGGTCTTGCCGTTCTCCACGCCTTCCGTACCGAAGAGTTCGAGGGTCTTGGACTTGGGTGTGGCGGTGAAGGCGAAGTAGGAGAGGTTGGTGGCCCGGGAGCGCGCCACCGCCTTCGCCTTCAGTTGGTCGTCCAGGGTGACCGTGGTCGCGCCCTCGTCGTCCGAGTCGGCGTCCAGGCCGAGGTCGCGCAGGGCGGACTTCACGGCGGTGGCGGCGTCGCCGGACTGGGAGGAGTGCGCCTCGTCGACGATGATCGCGAAGCGGCTGCCCTTGATCTCGGTGGGGTTGCGCTTGATGTAGTCGAGCAGCGCCGGGAACGAGTGCAGGGTGACCGTGACGATCTTCCCGGTGTCCCGGGAGAGGGCGCGGGCGAGCTGCTCGCTCTTCGCCCCGTGCTTCTCGTCGACCTTCACGACCAGGCCGTCGGTCTGCGAGAAGCTGCCGACGGTCGCCGAGAGCTGGGCGTCCAGCGCGCGGCGGTCGGTGATGACGATGACCTTGTCGAAGACCGGCTCACCGGGCTTGATGCGGCCGTCGGCGAGGGCGTCGGGCCTGAGGACATGCGGATCGGTACGGGCGTGCAGGTCGCTGAGGCGGTGGGCCAGCCAGCCGATGGTGTTCGACTTGCCGGAGCCGGCGGAGGCCATGACCAGGTAGTTCTGGCCGGCGCCGTGGACGGACGCGTGCGCGGTGAGTTTCCGGACCACGTCCCACTGGTGGAAGCGGGGAAAGATCGTCGACTTCGTGGTGCCGCCGCCGGGCGTCTTGTGCTTCTGCTGGTGCACGAAGCGCTGGAGCAGGTCGAGCCAGTTGTCCCGCTCCCAGACCTGTTCCCAGAGGTAGGACGTGGCGTACGTGCCGTGTGCCGTGGGCGCCGGGTTTCCGGCCCCGCCGGGCTGGCCGGGGCCGTTCGAGCCGGTGTTGAAGGGCAGGAACTGGGTGCTCTTGCCGCGCAGTTGCGTGGTGACGAATACCAGGTCCGGGTCGACGGCGAAGTTGGCGATGACGCGCCGCGTGAAGATCAGCTCGGTCGGGTCGCGGTCGGTCCGGTACTGCTCCTTGGCCTGCTCGACACCCTGCCCGGTCAGCGGGTTCTTCAACTCGGCCGTGGCGACCGGGATGCCGTTGAGGAACAGGGTCAGGTCGAGGCGGTGCCCCCAGTCGGCCTGCTTGGTGGCGTAGGGGAGTTCGCGGACGACGGTGAGGCGGTTGGCCCGGTAACCGTCGAGGACCGAGTCCGCGGAGATCAGGTTGGGCTTGAAGTAGGCGACATGGAGCCGCACACCGCGGTCCTTCACGCCGTTGCGGAGGACGTGCAGCAGCCCGTCATCGGCGATGGCCCGGTCGAGCCGCTGGGCGAATCCGCGCTGCGCCTCGTTGGGGTTGCCACCGTAGACGGTGAGCAGTTCGTCCCACTCGTCGGGCTGAGTCGCGCCGATGAAGGTGAACAACTCGTTGGTGTCGAGCCCGAAGTCGGCCTGGTAGTCCTCGGGGCGTGCTTCACTCCAGCCGCGCTCGCAGAGGGCAGCGACTATGGCGGACCCGAAGGAGGACTCGTCGTGCACGGGGCTCATACGGCGACTCCTTCGGTCACGTTGCGACCGCTGGCGGTGGACACGTCGAACTGGCCGGTTACGGCGGCGGTGATGAGGGCCTGTCGGCGCTCGGTGGCCAGAGCTTCAGATTGCCCGACTGCTCCACGAAGGGGGCGCAGCCTGGTGATCCATTCGCCGATCTCGTGTTGCTCTTTGGAAGGCACGGCAGGGATGGAGATCCGTCCGAAGAGGTCCCAATTTCGGAAGTCGACTGCCCGCTCACGCGTGCTGGTTGCGAAGTTGCCGAGGTACCCCTGGAGAGCCAGCAGGCGGAGGAGCCTGCCGAGGAAGCGGGAGTCGCCGTCACCCACGGGGACACACACGTGATAGACCGGGCTGCAGTTGCCCACGGCTTCGGAGGTTCCGATAGCTCCTGCGAAGCCATCAAGTCCGTGTACGACAACGTCACCCACCCGGACGCTCTGCCCCTGCGGGTCTGCGGAAGCTGAGAGTGTGTACCCCTCGGCCCGCCTCAAGCCTCGCTCGGTCACTTGCCCGTCGCGGTAGGCGGTGATCACGCCTGCATTGGCGAGGGCGGGTCGGACTACCTTGGTAAGAGCTCGACGGATGGGGAGTGCGGGATTACCCATTGAAGGGTGCACCAGTTGGCTGGCGCCAACGTGCTGGAGAATACGGCTGTCGATGCGCTCATCAAGGAGGGAAATGAGCTGGTGTTTCCTGGAAAGTAGGTCGTCGATCTTACTGATCTCGGCGTCCAGAAACTGGGTGATGCGTCGCTGTTCCTGCACTGAGGGAACCGGGATCCTTATTTCGCGCGCCATTTCTAGATTGATGCGCGCGCGGGTTGAACCTCGGGTCAACGTCGATACCTGATCGCAGACGAATGACGAGCTCAGCGCCCAAGCTGCATATCGATGAGTTAGTCGACTTTCATCGAGTCGTGCACGGAAGCAGTCTGCTTTGACGATGGCCGGTCCCAAATTGTTTGGTGCCACGCAGGCTCGACCGACAGGGTGGTTTCCATCGCCGAGTCCTGCAATGAGCAGGTCCCCGGGATGTACCTCATGGCGCCGCAAGTGCGCGAAATATTGCAGTGGGATATAGGCGGCATCGGCATCCTTGAAGTGGGCAAGTCCGATGTTTCCGAGGCGAATAACTCTTGCCCCATTGTCGGAGTAGTGGCTGCTGGTCAGGGAGCTACCGAAGGGGCCATCTGTGATCTCATAGATGTAACGCCTCAGCGCGATCTGAGGGAAAGCGACATGGGCTACCCCGGTCATCCTGTCACCTCGCCCAGCAGCGCCTGAATCTCCGCTTCCAGAGCCTTCAGATCTGAGTCGATCTCCGCCAGTGGCCTCGGAGGCTCGTACACGTAGAAGTGACGCGTGACCGGGAGTTCGTACCCCACCTTCGTCTTGCTGTGGTCGATCCACGCATCCGGCACATGCGGGTGGACCTCCCGCACCAAGTACTCCTCGACGTCGTCACCCAACGGCACGTTCTCGTAGTCCCGAAGCTCCGAATCCGGCTCAGGCTGCCCCTTGACGGTCTGCACCTCGCCCTCCGGGTCCCGCACCCCCACAACCTCCCGCAGTGCCTTGTTGAACGGCGCCCCCGTAGGCCACGTCCCGCCGGCCTGCACCACCGCGTCCTTCAACGCGAGCCAGGCCTCCTGCTTCGTATCCCAGCTCGTGCCCATCAGGGACTTGAAGGCCTCCGCCAGAGCCGCAGCCTGCGGAAGCTTCTGGATGACCTTGGAAGCCTCCAGCGCCGCCAGCGTCTCCTCCGTCACCTCGAACCGCAGCTTCAGCGGCCGCTCGACGGTGATCCGCTGGTACCCGAAGTCCTCGTTCCAGAGGACCTTCACCTTGCCGTGTAGCGGATGCTCCGCATCGCCCGCCACCGCCAGCGCCTCGCCGTACAGCTTGACCACCGTCGCGATGTGGTCCTTGCCCAGAGCCTTGCGCTTGTCGCCCAGCGACTTGCGCATCTTCTGCCACTGGTCGCGCGCGTCCAGCAGCACGACCTTGCCCTTGTGGTCCGGGCTCTTGCGGTTGGTCAGGATCCAGAAGTACGTCGAGATACCGGTGTTGTAGAAGAGCTGATCCGGCAGGGCGACGATGCCCTCCAGCCAGTCGTTCTCCAGGATCCAGCGGCGGATCTCCGACTCACCCGAGCCGGCCGCGCCCGTGAACAGTGGTGAGCCGTTGAAGACGATGGCGAGGCGCGAGCCGCCCCCGCCGTTCACGTCCACCGGCTTCATCTTCGAGATCATGTGCTGGAGGAACAGCAGTGAGCCGTCGTTGATGCGCGGCAGTCCCGCGCCGAAGCGGCCGGCCTCGCCGAGCGCCTTGTGCTCGTGCTCGACCTCCTCCTTGACCTTCTTCCACTCCACGCCGAACGGCGGGTTGGCCAGCATGTAGTCGAAGGACTTCCGCGCATGGCCGTCGTCGGAGAAGGAGTTGCCGAAGGCGATGTTCTCCGGGTCCTGGCCCTTGATCATGAGGTCGGACCGGCAGATCGCCCACGACTCGGGGTTGAGCTCCTGGCCGTACACCTCCACCGTGGCGTCCGGGTTCAGCTCCTTGATCAGGTCGTCCATCGCGGAGAGCATGCCGCCCGTGCCGCAGGCCGGGTCGAGCACCGTACGCACCGCGCCCGGCAGGTGCAGCGCGTCGCCGTCCGGGGCGACGAGCAGCCGCACCATGAGCTGGATGACCTCACGCGGCGTGAAGTGCTCACCGGCCGTCTCGTTGGACTGCTCGGCGAAGCGACGGATCAGCTCCTCGAAGATGTAGCCCATGTTGTGGTTGGGCACGACCTCGGGGCGCAGGTCCAGGTCCGTGAACTTGCCGATGACCTGGTACAGCAGCCCGGCGCCGTCCAGCCGCTTGATCTGCTGCCCGAACTCGAAGCGGTCCAGCACGCCCCGCGCGTTGTCCGAGAAGGCCCCCACGTACACCATGAGGTTCTTCGCCGCATTCTGCGGGTCGTCCGCGATCTTCTTCAGGGTCAGGCCGGACCGGTTGTAGAAGGAGTGGCCCGAGGCCCGGCGCAGGAAGCGGTCGGGGTCGATGCCGCTGTCCTTGTGCTGCTCCGCGATCTCCGTGACCTTCTGGCGGGTCGGCTCCAGTACGCACTCCAGTCGCCGCAGCACCGTGAACGGCAGGATGACCTTGCCGTAGTCGGACTGCTTGTAGTCCCCCCGCAGGAGGTCGGCGACGGACCACGCGTGGTTCGCCAACTCCGTGTGCTTACTGCTGTTCAACTGGATCCCCGGATTCCTTCCGAAATGTCCCAACCCCACCGTCCGGTCCGAGCCGGGCCGAGTCGATCGGCCAGCCGGCCGGGACGGTCCGACAAGTGTGGTCTATGCGTGACAGGACGCGTGCCTAATGGGGTGAATCGCCACCCCGTCCGCCCGCCTTCGCAGGCTCCGCCGCCCCCGCGGGCTCCCGCGACGGCAGCAACTGCCCGCCCGTGAGCCCGCTCGCCAGCAGCCGTGCCGTCTCCTCCGCCAGCCGTGTCGCCCGCCGGGCCTCCGCCCGCAGTTCGTGCACGTGCCGGAACGCCTTCCCGTACTGCCGCTGCTCCTCCAGCGGCAGCAGCGGCACGCGCAGTCGGCCCGGGTTGACCGTCAGGACGGTGCTGCCGGTCGACGCGCCCACGATGTTCTCCTCCGCGCCCAGGAACCCGGCGAGGAACCAGGGGTCCAGGCGGGCCGGGTCCGGACGGAAGAGGTGGACGTGGGGGCCGAGCAGCGCGCCGGCGTCCGCCTCGTCCGCCACTCGGGCCATCGGGCCGTCCGTGCCGGCCACCGCCCGTACGAGGACGTCGCCGACGGCGATCACGGGTGCCGTGTCGTCGTACAGCCCCATCGGGTCCCCGCTGGGGCCTGACCCGGTGGCGATGTCGGAGCTGGTGAGCACCGGCCGCGTCTCGGGCATGCCGCCCCCGCCGGTCCCGCCGCTCGCGGCCTGCGCGCGGGTGCGCACGCTGTCGGGCAGGTTCCGCAGCAGGGTGAGCGCTCCGCCGCGCGTGAGGTCGGACGCCGTCGCCGTCCGCCACGGGCGGGCCGTGACGCCCGCGGCGCTCCACCCCTCCTGACCGGCCGTCCGCCCGAGGGACTTCGCGGCCTCGACGAGACTCCGGCGCGCGGCGTCGACCTCGGCCGACAGCTTCGCCGGGTCGACCTCGGCCCGTGACGCCCGTACGAGTCGTGGCGGCGTCAGGTCCACCACGTCGTCGAGCAGGTCCACCACGCCGACGGCGCGCGCGACGCCGGGCTCGCCCTCGAACGTGTCCGGGCGCTCGGTGAACGCCCGCCAGGCGTTCAGGGCGCGCGCCGTGAGCCCGTCCCAGTCCAGGGCGGCGGACCTGCTTCCGCCCCGCGTCCGCGCGGGCACCGCCGTGCCGCCGGGCCCGGCCGCTGTCGCCGGTGTTGCTGTCGTCGTGTCGACGAACAGGACCGACTTGCGTTCGGGGCCGCCCGGTTCGGGTCGTTGCAGGAGCCAGATGTGGAGGCCGATGTGCAGGGGTACCGACGCGCCGGGCGGCAGGGCGATGACCGCGCGGAGGGCGCCGCTGCGGACGAGTTCGGCCCGTACGCGGCGGCCCGATGCGCGGCCCGCGGTGGCCGGCGGGAGGAGCAGGGCGGCGTGGCCGCCGGGGGTGAGGTGGGAGAGGGCGTGCTGGACCCAGGCCAGTTCGGGTTCGGCGCGGGGCGGTACGCCGTAGGCCCAGCGGGGGTCGTAGGCGAGTTCGTCGTGGCCCCAGTCGCGGTCGCCGAAGGGTGGGTTGGACAGGACGGCGTCTGCGAGGAGGCCGGGGAAGGCGTCGGCGCGGAGGCTGTCGGCGGCGCGCACCGTGACCGTGGCCTCCGGGGCCGTCAGCGTCAGGCTGACGGCGCTGCGGCGGGCCTGCACGGGGAGGGTGTCCTGGCCGTACAGCTCGCTCGCGCCCCGGCGGGCTGCGGCCGCCAGGAGGGTGCCGCTGCCGCAGGCCGGGTCCAGGACGCGGGCGGGGGTGCCGGGGATCAGGCGGGCGAGCAGGCCGGCGAGCGGGGGAGGGGTCTGGTAGGCGCCGGAGGCGGCGCTGTCCTCCAGTTCCCGTTCCGCGAGCACGGCCAGGGCGGCCTGGCCGCCCTCGTCGCGTACACACGCGTACAGCGCGCGCAGCACCGGCGCGTCGGCCGGCTCGAAACGGGCGGCGGGCTGCGTGGCCGGTACGGCGTCGGCCGCTGCGGCCGCGTCGAGCCGGGCGCGGGCGGCGAGGTCCGCGTCCGGCAGCCGCACGGCGGCCGTCAGATCCTCCGGTGAGCGGCCGGCCGCGGCGAGGACGAGCAGCAGCAGGTCCTCCGGTGTGCCGCCGCCGTCGTGTGTGTGCAGGCGCAGGGTGGTGCGCAGTTCCTCCGCGGGGCTCGCGGCCGAGGTGTGGCCGCGGGAGGCGAGCCAGGAGCGCACGGCCTCCAGGTCGTACAGCGGGCTGCTGTCCGTGCCGCCGGACGGTACCGGGAAGTCGTCGTGCCGACGGCGCCAGTTGCTGACCGTGGCCCGGGTGACGCCCGCGATGCGGGAGATCTCGGCGGCGGTCACCTGGGCGGGTGACGCGGATGACTGGGGCATGGGTGGAGTCCCTGGGCCTCTCGGGAGCGGACGTCAACAATCTACAGCACCCGTCAAATCCGTCGAGGCGTTTGACAGTGCTTTCACTGGCCTGCTTATCTGGTTGCGCTTGCTTCGGGGGAAAGCGTGAAACGGCCTCGTCCGAGAACTGATCCACTGACTGTTCGTCACTGTCCGGTTTCTGATAGTTGTTTCAGCGGGGTACGGGCCTATGCCCGTGGCGGTGTTCCCAGGCACCGCAGGGAGGACGCACATGAGCACCACGACTCGGGACGAGGTCCTCGCCGGCGAACAGCGGGCGGTGGACCACGCGTACGACTGCTACACCAGGAAACTGGCCGAACTGAGCGGCACTTCGGCCGCCACCGCCTCGGCGAGCGGCAAAGACGGAATCGCCAACCGGGCCGGGGCCGAGGCTCACGCAGAGGCATACGGGGGGCTCGGCGACGAAGCCCTGGTATTTGTCCGCGTCGACGCGCCGGAGGACCCGGGAGGAGACCCCCGTCCCTGGTACATCGGGCGCCGCGGCGTGCGCGACGCCTCGCACGAGCCGGTGGTCCTGCTGTGGACCAGCCCCAAGGCGAAGAAGTGGATCGAGACCCGGCCCGAGAACCCGGGCGAGGTGGTCCTGCGTCGGCAGCTCCGTTGCGTACGGCAGATCGTCGAGGGTTACTTCGACGAGATCTCCTTGCCGATGCCTGCTCCCGTGCCCTTGGCCGTACCCGAGCCTGCCGCCGTACCGGAGCCTCGTAAGGCCGCCGACGACAGCGTGGCGGGGGAGACAAAGGCGCCCCCCGCCCCGGAGAGTGCGTCGGCCCCCACGCCCGGCGATGTAGTACGACATCAGCGGCGGAAGGCGCTCCAGCCGGACGACTTCCTGCTGCGGGAGCTCCAGCGGTCGCGTGGCGGCCGGATGAGGGACATCGTCGAGACCATCCGCCGTGATCAGATGGAGCTGGTCACCGGCTCGCCCTCGGACATCCTCGTCGTGCAGGGCGGCCCTGGTACCGGCAAGTCGGCGGTCGGTCTGCACCGAGTGACCTGGCTCGTCAACAACGAGCACTTCAAGGCCCAGGACATCCTCGTCATCGGCCCTCATCAGCGGTTCCTCGACTACGTCGGTCAGGTCCTCCCCACTCTCGGCACCCGGGACGTCAACGCCGTCCAGCTGGATCGGCTGTGGGAGGGCGAGATTCTCGGTGCCGACTCGCCGAAGGCGCGTCTCGTGAAGTCGGACGAGCGCATGGCGGCTGTCCTGCGGCGTCGCGTTGAGAGCGACTACCGACCTGAGGCTCTCGATGCCCTCACCGTCGACCCTTCTTTCGAGGGCGATGAGCCCGCGATCGTCGTCACTGCCGGTAGTACGACCCTCCGCGTGCCCAAGTCCGAGGTCCTCGCCATCCTTGACCGGGCCCACGCCGGCGACGGGTCCTTCCGGGAGCGGCGCGACCGTTTCCGAGGCCTTTTCGTCGACCGGCTTCTCCAGGAGCTCGCCGACATCGCCCCACGTCGCGGGCAAACCGGCACGATCCGCCGTGACCTGGAGCGCAACCGCCGGGTTGAGCGTCTCGTCGAACGTCTCTGGCCGTCCCCCGGCCCCCGGGAGGCCCTGCGCAGCCTCTACGACTCGGCCGACCTTCTGCGGAACTGCGCCGACGGCATCCTCGACGAGGACGAGCAGGCGGCCCTGTTGCGACCCCGCGCCGCCAGCGCCGACGCCGACCCGTGGACCCTCGACGACCACGTCTGCCTCGAAGAGCTCAGCCTGCTGATCAGCGGCGATACCCCGCCGAGATACGGCCATATCGTCGTGGACGAGGCTCAGGACCTCACGCCCATGCAGGCCCGCTCCCTGCGGCGTCGCTGTGCCGTGGGCGGCTCTATGACCGTCCTGGGCGACCTCGCGCAGGCGACGGGTGCCCACATACCGACGAGCTGGGACCTGCTCGGCGCACTTCTCTCCGACCACGGCGACTGGAGCGTGGCTCAGCTCACCACGAGCTACCGCGTTCCCGCCGAGATCATGGAGTTCGTTGCTCCGCTCGCGCATGCGATCGCTCCGGCCCTGCCGTACCCGCAGGCTGTCCGGGAGGCGGGAGCGGACGCCGTACAGACTGTGGCGACCGAGCCGTGGAAGCTGCTCGACGACACCGTCGCCCATGTGGCCCGGCTGATGGACACCAGCGATGGCAGCACCCCCCGCTCTGTGGCCGTCGTCGTCCCTGACGACTCGGACTGGCTGGACGTCATCAGCCGCAGGATCGCCGAGGACGGCGACATCGGTGAGCGGAACGGCAAGGCTGTCTCCGTACTGGCCGCGGCTCAGGTCAAAGGCATGGAGTACGACCACGTCGTGGTCGTCGAGCCCGCCACGATCGCCGACCGCGGCCCCGCCGGTCAGCGCCAGCTGTACATCGCCCTCACCCGCAGCACCCAGAGCCTGACCGTCCTGCACACCGCCCCGCTGCCGGAGGCGCTCACTGGCGCCGGGGACGCCCAGGCTCCGACGGTGCCCGAGGCCGAGTCGGAGGGTGGCGGAGCCGGAAGGCTTCCCCGGATCGGCACCGACGTCCGGGTCGAGGTCGTGGACCGGGCCCCGGGCGGTCGCTTCAAGGTCAAGCCGTTGTCGCCGGTGATCGACCGTCCGCTCGTCCTCACCGTCCGCCATGGGTCGGTTCCCCCGCTGCGGGGGGAGAAGCTGGACTGCTGGGTGTTCGCCAACGAGACGACCCAGACGGTGCTTGCCGCCGACCAGCGTGGTCGGTCGCCCGTTTCGGAGCGGATGGCCGGGCGCTACCTCGCGGCACTGGACGTTCTTGGAGAACTGACCGAGAGCGGCAGCGACGTCCCCGACGCCCGCAGCCGTCTCTCCGAACTCCAGGGCATGGCCAACCGCATCCTTCGACGGGACCAGGCCGACTGGGTCGACGTGCTTCACCTGTTCGGCGATCCGGACAGAGAACGACTCGGAGTTCTTCGCGACCTCGCCGCGACGACCAACCGCGCGCTCAAGGAGGGCACTTTCGACGCGGGCCGGCTCGCGGAGGGGTTGGCGGCTTCCGGCTGGGCGGGGCCCCTTGCTGACGCGCGGCGAGAACTCCAGGAGCGCTTCGGCATGACGACGAAACCGAACTCCGACGGCGCGGTCCCCGCCACCCCGACGCAAGCCGACCAGAAGGAAGAAGTGCAGATGACCACCGCGGACACCACCGCCACAACACCAGCTGCGACCGCGAAGGACGGCTTCCTTCGCGCGCTGGAGACGGCCGCCGGCACCGACCGCGCGTGCAAGAAGCACGAGGCGGTTCGTCACGCGCTGAAGGCATCACTCCTCTGGGCGGACCTCCAGCCGGCCGACTCAGTGATCGTCGACGTCAGCTGCGTCACCCAGCACGGTCTCTTCCTCTACGAGGCCTTGGGCGCAGGCTGCTCCACCTATGCGGACCTGCGATCGGGCGCGACCCGTCTGCTCGAGATCAACCACACGCTGCCTGAGCCGGCTGACGGCCTCTACCTCGTTCTTGCCGAACCGCCTGCTGAGGACTGGTCTGTAGACATGATCCGCGACATCTTCCGTGTCCATGTCATCTGGCGCAGCCCGACCGGCTGGGGCGGCGAGAACGCAGACGTCGTTCTTGGAGCCTCTGGATGAGTTCCCCGCCAGGTGGCCGATGCGCCCGCCGCCTCTCAGTGCCACTGGCGGTCGGACGCCGGGCGTGGGCCGTGGGGGCGGCCGAGCCGGCCACGTTCCCGGATGCCCGGGAGGAGCTGCGCGGCGAGGCCGGTGCGTGGGAGTGGTCTACCTGGGCAGTCGAGAGCTACCTGGGCGCTCTTGAAAAGGACAGTCAGCCGCAGGCCACCTCTTCATGTGCCGACTTGCGGCTGACGCATGGCGTACGCGGACTTCGCGTAGCCGCGGTAGTAGGCGACTTCCGGTTCGCGCTCCATCCAGATGCTGCCGGTGGGGGTCTCCGTTGTTGCGTTGTCGGACCAGTCGCTCTGTTTCCGCTGCGCTCTTCGAGAGGCACGACGAATGGATCCCCTTACCTCGCAGCGACCTCCCCGAAGGCGATATGGGTGATATCCGCCGATACTCTCTTTTGGTTCCTCCGTGCTACCCAACGCACCGCAATGCAACCGCCAGTTGATTCCCAACACCAGGACGAGGGACACTACCTGGCGGATGCGTGTTCCCGGCCGAGCGGCGCTCGCTTCGGTATCCTCCCGTGCAGGTCATCGCAGGCCATTTACCCAAAGAGTACTGGGCAGTTGACCTCACGGTTTCGTGGTAGCGTCCTTGTTCGGAGGGACAGTGCAACCTGAAAGGGAAATCGTGAACACGGAGAAGATCGCCGCTCGCCGCCTCTCGTTGGAAGAGGTGACGAAGCTCGGCGTGAACGACAGGATCTTCGTTTCCGCCGACACGGCAGAACTCAAGCTTCCCGACTGCTATGTCCCTGCTTTTCTGACCAAGTCCGGTGAGGATTTCGAGGGCGGTTCGATCACGGCGAGAACCGTATTCCAGGAAGAGGTCTCCTGCCTTCCCGACGACGAGAATGAAGCCGGAATCTACTTGGCCGACGAGAACGGCTCGGTGACCATCGAGGTCATCCGGTCCGCCGGCGTCGTGCTGGACCTGGCGCTTTTCGTCCCTGGTGGGGACAAGGGGGCCCTCACGGCCCTTTACGCCGCGGCCCGGCAGGCGTTCGGCGCCGACGTCGTGCAGATCTGGCGCCAGGGCCTCAAGGAGGTTCCCGACGTGAAGGTCGACATCTTCGAGGAGCAGATTCCCCGGGGTCGCAAGGGGGGCGACAGCCCCAAGCGTGACCGTCGCGCGATCGACACCTACCCCACCCGTGCGGACTTCATCGAGTTCTCCCCGGGGTGGAAGCCGGTCGTCGAGATTCACAGGCCGGTTGTTGACGACACCCCGACCATCTGAGGCGGCGTTACCTCTCGGTCTCGGCCTGAGAGAACACCGAGAATGCATCCGCCGGACCCGGTCGACCCCTGAGCGGTCCAGGGAGCCATTGGGAAGACCAAGATCAAAGCCTGAGGTTATTCTGCGGCAGCCTCAGGCTTCGGCGTAGTCGATTGACGTCCATTTCGTGCTCGGGCGAGGCCGAGGAGCGTGACGGGTCGGCGGGCGTCACGCGCATTGCGGCGACGGCCGGAGGCGATGTTCTTCGCGCCGTTCAGTCGCAGGGCGCCGACCGCGGGGTTGCGCCAGGTCGCCGGCGCGGGGTGCGCTGTCGGTCCGTCACCGCGCCCGCGGTCAGGTCGAGGCTCGGGGTAGGTGTACGAGCACAGCAGGCTCCCCGGGTTGTCGTTCACGACGTGCCCTCGACTTCGAGATCGCCCGGCCGATCCACGTCGACAAGGCCGCCACGTCACGCAGATGGTGGCCGTCTCCCTCGGGATGGCGATGGAGACGACCGACCACGATCCGCAGAAGGCCGCCGAGCGCGACCGGATCGCCGCCAACCGCACCCCCGAGGAGCGGGAGGCCCAGAAGCGGCAGGCGTTCAAACCCCAGCCGAAGTTCGACCAGGGCGTGGTGGTTCGCACGCCGCTGCCGACGTTCAAGACGCTGCCCGACCGCGATGTGCCCCGCCTGGCCGGGTCGATCTTCCCCCAGCCGACGGCCACCGACGCCGACGGCGTCGAGATGCTGCTCGACGACGCGACCGGACAGGGCTGGCGGATCCTCACCTGGAACAACGACCCGACGGCGTTCCTGTCGGGCCCCCGGCGCGCCGCGCTCGACCGGCTCGGCGCCCGCCTCGTGCAGGTGGTGCCGAAAGCGCAGTTGCCGTGGGCGCGCAAGCATGCCACGGCCGGCGTCACCGTCATCGGCGACCTCGGCGGAGAGTCGGGCCTGCAGGCCTGGTTCGACGCGCGCCCGGTCGGCGCCGCCATCATCCGCCCCGACCATGTGATCGCCGCCGAGTGCCTGGCCCAGGAGCTCGACGACGTCGTTGCCCGGGTCCTCGGGGCCGCCTGCATCGCGTAATCCCGGTACGTCCCGGAGAGAACCCCGAACACGACGGAGGGTTGATGGCCGATCCGAGCGAGGCGGCCCCGATCGACGACGTGTACCGGCGTGACGAGCGAAATCATCGCCGCCGGCGTTGTCCGGGAGACCCTTCGGTCGATCAGGATCACGAGGCCGGTCGGGTCCGGCGCGAGCACTTGGATGAGCTGCCGTACCAGCAGGTTCGCCGCGTCGTGGCCCTCGGTCGCCCAGCAACCGGGCGGGCGGCCGTACCGCTTGCGGAACGCCTGGGCGACGGAGCGGACCTGAGCCGCGCCGGGCCCGATCGCTCCGGCCACGACCGTCCGGCCCGCCGCGCTCTCCTCGGCGGCGAACCGGGGGGTCGAGCGCGGGTTCGGCCGCGTACTTCGGCCCGCCGGAGCCGGCCGGCAACAGGCGTTGTGGCCGGTGGCCGGACCATCGACAGGTGATCGACGGGATACTGCACCGGGTGCGGACCCGGTGTGCAGGGGCGGGACCTGCCCGAGCGGTTCGGGCCGTGGAAAGCGGTCTGCGAACGACACCGGCTGTGGTCGGCCGACGGGTCCTGGGAGCGCCTCCTTCAGCAGGTCCGGGCTGAAGCGGACGCGGCCGGTGAGGTCGACTGGGACATCTCGGCCGACTTCACCACCGTGCGCGCCCACCAGCACGCGGCCGGCTCGCAGCAGATCCTGAGGCTTCCCTGGCCCAGCCCGCGGCCGGACCCGAGGCACGGAACGTGCGCCGGTAGGCCGAAGGGGAGACCCCCGCTTCGGCCGCCAGGTGCCGCCGCAGCGAGGTGGCGGTGGCGAAGCCGACCTCGTGGGCGACCCGTTCCACCGGCAGGTCGCTGGACTCCAGCAGGTGCCGTGCCCGCCGCAGCCGCTGCTGGGTCAGCCAGCGGACGGGGCTCAGACCGGTCTCCTCCCGGAAGCGCCGGGCGAAGGTACGGGTGCTCATCGCCGCGTGCGCGGCCAGGTCGTCCAGCGAGAGCGGCAGGTCCAGCCGCTGCAATGCCCAGTCGCGGGTCGACCCTGTGCCGGTTTCGCCCGTCGGCGGCAGCGGCCGCTCGATGTACTGCGCCTGCCCGCCGTCCCGGTACGGCGGCACGACGCAGCAACGGGCAACGTGGTTGGCCACCTCGCTGCCGTGGTCCCGGCGCACGAGGTGCAGGCAGACGTCGACACCGCTCGCCGCCCCCGCAGAGGTCAGCACGTCACCGTGGTCGATGAAGAGCACGCCGGCGTCCATCTCGACCTGGGGGAACAGTTCCTGGAAGTGGTCGGCGAGCGCCCAGTGGGTGGTGGCTCGGCGCCCGTCCAGGAGACCGGCGGCCGCCAGCAGGAAGGCGCCGGTGCAGATGGACACCAGACGGGTGCCGGGGCGGACGCGGGACAGGGCGGCGAGGGCCCGCGGGTCCGGGGCGGTGGCCGAGGCCCGGGAGATCGCGTACGGAGGGATGACCACGGTGTCCGCCTCGGCCAGCACCTCGGGACCGTGCCGGGGGGTGACGGTCAGGTCCGCGTCGGTACGCACGGGCTGCCCGTCCACGCTCGCGGAGAGCACCTCGTAGCGGCCATCGGCGGAACCCAGGACCCGGTGCGGGATGCCGAGTTCGAAGGGGTAGACGCCGTCGAGGGCCAGGACGACGACCTTGTGGGAGCCAGGCCGGGGGGCGGGGTGCATCCAGCGGTCCAGCTCCGCCGCGCGCTCGGCCAGGTCACAAGCCCGGAAGGGCGCGACGGCCGCGGGGCGGGCGGGGGGAGTGTCGATGGGCATGGCAAGAATGTATCGGAGGCTGACTTTCTTGCCATCGCCCCGGCCGGACCGTACAGCCAGGATCGAGGCATGACTTCGACGGAGACCCCTGAGAACCTCAACTCCCCGAACCCGGCCGCCACGGGCGCAGCGGACCCCGCCGCCTCGAACGGCGCCCCGGTGATGCTCGCCCTGCACCAGACGGACCTCGGCGGCCCCGAGGTCCTGCAGATGACCGAGCTTCCGCGGCCCACGCCCGGCCCCGGCGAGATCCTCGTCGCCGTGCACGCGGCCGGACTCAACCCCACGGACTTCAAGCACCGCGCCATGCGAATCTTCCTGCCGCCCCCGCCGCTGACCCTCGGCTGGGACGTCTCCGGCACAGTGGTGGAGACCGGCTTCGGCGTGGCCCTCTTCCGGCCCGGTGACGAGGTGTTCGGCATGCTGCCCTACCCGTACGGGGCCGGCTCCCACGCCGAGTACGTGACCGGCCCCACCCGCGCCTTCGTCACCAAGCCGGCCGGGATCGACCACGTTCAGGCGGCCGCTCTGCCACTGGCCGCGCTCACCGCCTGGCAGGCCCTCGTCGAGACCGCCGACCTCCAAGCCGGGCAGCGGGTGCTGATCCACGCAGCAGCCGGCGGCGTCGGTCATCTCGCCGTACAGATCGCCAAGGAGCGCGGCGCACACGTCACCGGGACGGCGAGCGCCCCCAAGCACGGCTTCCTGCGCGAGCTCGGCGCGGATGCCTGCATCGACCACCGCGCTGAAGACTTCACCGACACCGAGGAGCGCTACGACGTCGTGCTCGACGCCCTCGGCGGCCAGACCGCCACCCGGTCCGTGAGCGTGCTGCGCCCCGGCGGCGTCCTCATCTCCCTGCTGCCGGGCGCCGAGGACACCCTGGCCGCGGCGGAGAAGGCACAGGTCCGCGCCGTCACCCTGCTCGTCGAGCACGACTAGGCCGGGATGCGCGCCGTCGCCGAGCTCGTCGACCGGGGCAGGCTCCGCGCCCACGTCTTTGCCACCTTCCCCCTCGCCGAAGGCGCCCGCGCCCACGTTCAAGGAGAGACGGGTCGCACCACGGGCAAGCTGGTCATCACCGTGCGCTGAGGCGGGAGGGCCCGGGGATCGTTCCCGGCCTTCGTGTGAATGTCCGTGATCGCGCGCACGGATGAGCTGGGCGCTCATCGCCGAGCGCACTTCGGACGCTTCGAAGTCATGTGCGGTACGGCCGAATGGGCCGTAGGCGTGTGCGCGACGGACGGCTTCCGAACGGCGGACGCAGCGGCGGTCGTCCCGCCGCAATCGGCCCTGCCTGCGTGGACGCGGGATCAAGGCAACCATCCCGGTCCCCGCAGACCGCGTCCGCAACCGGCAGAAGCGAGGGTCCCGCGGCGGTCGTCCGTCGAAGTTCGACCTCCGAGCGCAGCGCGCCGCCGTACCGGCGCTGCGGATTCGACAGCCCGGACGAGCTCCTCGAACAGCCCGTCGAGCCCAGCTGAGCGAACCCATGCAGAAACTGCGCGGACGATACGAGGGCACCCAAGATCAGTCTGTGACGAACGACTTGGACACCCTCGCGACCGCACCCGACGGATCAGTTCGGCGGCCGTGCGCAGCCGCTTGTGCAGCCGGGCTCCTTCCGCCCCGGTGACGGTGCCGCCATTCGGGGGGGGCGATCCCCGGCCGGTTCCTCGCCGCAGCCGGCTCGTGTCACAACTGCGGGTCGGGCCGGTCCACGACGCGGGGCGGCAGCGCGAGCGAGCGGGTGTGCCGGGCGATGTCGGCCAGCGGAGCGAGCCAGGTGTCGGCGCAGCCTGCCACGCGTTCCACGAGTTCCTCCAGCGCGGCGGCCCTGGACGGGCGGCCGCTCAGGAAGGGGTGCGTCGTGAGGACGAAGCAGCCGCCCTCCTTTCTCATCGCCTCGAACTCCAGGGTCCAGATCTCCAGCGCCTTGCGAGGGCTCTCGATCAGCCCCGTCCCGGAGATGTCCGGCAGGTAGCAGTACTGCTCCCAGTCGTCCAACGCCCACTGGACGGGGACCTCCACCAGGGAACGGCCGCCGGGGACGGCCAGTTCGTAGGGCGTGTCGGCGTCCATGAGGCTGCTGTCGTAGAGGAAACCCCGGTCCGCGAGCAGGCCGGGCGACCGGTGGGTGATTTCCCACATGGGCGCCCGGTAGCCGACGGGCCGTACCCCGGCGACCTCTTCGAGCGCGTCGAGCCCCTTGTCCAGGAAGGACGCCTCGGTCGCGGCGTCGGTACCGGTGAGCGGTTCGTGCAGATAGCCGTGGTGGGCGATCTCGTGTCCGGCCGCGACGATGGCCCGCACGGTGCCGGGGTGGCGGCGCGCGGTCCAGCCGGGCACGAAGAACGTGGCTCGGACGCCGTGCCGTTCCAGCATGCGCAGGAGGCGGGGTACGCCGACCAGCGGGCCGTACGACTGATGACTCATCAGCGACATGCGGTCGGCGGCCTGCGGGTGGGTGCTGAGCACGGCCGATTCCGCGTCCACGTCGAAGGTGAACGAGGCGGCGGCCCGCTTGCCCGCAGGCCAGGTGACCGGCGGGGCGGGGGCGGGGGTCACGCGTCGGCCCCGGGGCGCAGGGCGGCCAGGGACACGAACTCGTAGGCGAGGTTGGCGGCGGCGACACAGGTGATGTCGGCGTGGTCGTAGGAGGGTGAGACCTCCACGACGTCGGCGCCCACCAGGTTCAGCCCGCGCAGGCCCCGGAGAATGCCGAGGAGTTCGCGGCTGGTCAGCCCGCCGGCCTCCGGGGTGCCGGTGGCGGGGGCGTGGGCCGGGTCGAGTACGTCGATGTCGACGGAGACGTACAGCGGCGCGTCGCCGATCCTCTCGCGCAGCAGCGCCACGACGTCGGCGACAGTGAGCCGTTCGAAGTCGGCGCAGTGCACGATGGTGAAGCCCAGTTCGGCGTCGTCCGTGAGGTCCCCAGGGTCGTAGAGCGAGCCCCGGATGCCGACGTGGGCGCTGGCCCCCGGCAGGAACAGTCCCTCCTCCGCGGCGCGGCGGAAGGGGGTGCCGTGCGTCAGTGGGGCGTCGTAGTAAGTGTCCCAGGTGTCGAGGTGGGCGTCGAAGTGCACCAGGGCCACCGGACCGTGCACCCTGTTCATGGCCTTGAGCAGCGGATAGGCGATGGTGTGGTCACCGCCGAGGGTCACCAGCCGGGCACCGTCACTGATCAGTGCGTGGGCGCTTTCCTCGATCTCCTTGGAGGCGGTGGCGATGTCGTACGGATTGCAGGGCAGGTCGCCCGCGTCGACGACCTGCTGACGGCCGAAGGGCAGCACGTCGAGTGCCGGGTTGTAGGGCCGCAGCAGGCGTGATGCCTGGCGGATGTACGAGGGGCCGAAGCGGGCGCCCGGCCGGAAGGTGACCCCGGCGTCGAAGGGCACCCCGGCGACGGCCACGTCGTAGCCGTCGACGTCCTCCAGCCGGGGCAGCCGGGCGAAGGTGGTCAGGCCCGCGTAGCGGGGGCTGGTCTGGCCGTCGGTCTGGCCGACGGGCGGGGTCATGCGCGGCACCGGCTGGTTCCTCCGTTGATCTGCAGTGTCTGGCCCGCCAGGGAGCCGATACGAAAGTCGGTCAGAAGAGCGACGGCCGCCGCGATCTCCTCCGGGCGCCCGATCCTGCCCAGCGGGATGCCGGCGGCGTAGGAGCGGCGCATCTCGTCCAGGGACAGGCCGGCCGCTTCGGCGTCCACCCGCAGTTGCGGGGTGTCGGTGACGCCCGGGGCCACGGCGTTGACGAGGATGCCCTGGGGTGCCAGCTCACGGCCGAGGTTCTTGGTGAGGGAGATCAGCCCGGCCTTCGATGCCGCGTAGGCGGTGGCCCCGGGCCAGCCGGTGACTCCCCACTCCGAGGACACCACCACGATGCGCCCGCGCCCGCGGCGCCGCATCCCCGGCAGCACGGCCTGGATGACGTGGAAGGTGCCGGTCAGGTTGGTGTCGACGACCTTCCACCAGTCGTCCTCGTCGTGCGTGGCGAGGTCGCCCATGGTCATGTAGGCGGCGTTGCACACCAGGACGTCGATGTCGCCGATCTTCTCGCCCAGCCGTGCCACGAGGCTGCGGACCTGGGCGCGGTCGCTGACGTCGGCGGGCGCGCACACGCCGCCCACGGCGGCCGCCGCCTCGTCCAGGCGGGGCCCTGGTACGCGGTCGTTGACGGCGACGAGGGCCCCGTCGGCGGCCAGCCGTGCCGCGATGGCACGACCGATGCCCTGGACCGCTCCCGTCACCAGGGCACGGGTTCCGACGTGCGGGCGCTTGGACTCGGTCGGTGGAGCCCCGGCCGGTGAGTTCACGGCCGGTGGGGTCCGGGTCGGCATCAGATCACCGCTCCGCTGTTCGGGGAGAGTACTTCTCCGGTGCAGAATGTGCCCTCGTCGAGCAGGAAAAGGACACAGGACGCGATCTCCTCCGAACGCGCGAGACGCCTGGTGGGCAGCGTCTCCAGATAGGCGGGGGCGCGCCAGGGCGAGTCCGGGGCGAGCAGTGGCGTGTCCGTGGGACCGGGCGCGACGGCGTTGACCCGGATGCCCCGAGCGGCCGTTTCGGCGGCGAGGCTGCGCACGGTTCCGATGACGGCGCCCTTGGCCGCCGCGTAGTGGGCTCCGTCCTCGCCTCCTCCGATGGCGAGTTCGGAGGTGATGGCCACGATGCTGCCGCCCCCGCGCTCCGTCATTCCGGGCAGCAACGCGCGCACCGGATTGACCAGCCCCCCGAGGTGCACCCGGAGCATCCGGGTCCACTGTTCGGGTGTGATGTCGTCGACGGCGGTGGCCTCGTAGTGGCCGGCCGCGGTCACCAGGGCGTCGACCGGGCCGAGCCGGGACTCGGTCAGGCGGACCGCTTCCCGCACCGAGGCCGGGTCGGCGACGTCGGCGGTGAGCGTCAGGGCGGTCGACTCCCCGGAGGAGCTGTGCAGGTCGAGGCCCGCGACGAGCCATCCGGCCTGTGCGAGGGCGGCGGCGCAGGCCGCTCCGATGCCGCTCGCCACGCCGGTGACCAGCGCGGTACGGCGCCGGGATGGTTCGAGGAATGCTGAGCTCATGGCTGCGCGGGCTCCTCGGCGGTGGACGGTTCGGCGGCGACGGGGGGCGCCTGCCTCGGAACCGCCACGGGTTCCGGCGCGGCGGCCAGGCGTTCGGCCAGCGGCTCCCTCATACGGGAGCGGACCGACAGGAAGACGACCACACCGACGGCGGCGAGGATCCCGGTGGTCAGGACCATGCTCCAGCGCAGGTACCACTCCTGGCCCATCGAGGCACGGGGCCAGGCGATGTTGACGGTCTGGGCGATCGTCCACAGCGCGGCGAGCACCGTGACGGGGGTGCCCCACCGGCCGAGGCTGAAGGCGCCGGGCCGCCAGGTGCCGCGCAGCCGGGCGATGAGGGCTCCGACGACGGGGATGGCGAAGGAGACCTGGAAGCCCATGGTGGTGAAGTTCACCAGCACGCTGTACAGCTCGGATCCCGCGACGAGGGTCAGGACTCCGGCCACCAGGGCGGTCAGCGCGATCGCGTTGACGGGCAGGCGTTCCGGGCCCGCGAGCCGGGCCAGCCAGCGCGAACCGGGCAGCGCGTGGTCCCTGGCCGAGCCCCACAGGCAGCGGGAGACGGCGGCCTGCACGGCGAGGAAGCTGGAGACGAAACCGATCACGAACATCAGCAACAGGGGCCGCCCGACGGCCTCACCGAGATGGCTGGTCAGCGTGTACGTCACCGGGTCGCCGGTCTTCTCGGCCATCACCCTGCCGAGGTCCGGGATCGAGAGGATGATCGCCATGCTGGAGAACATCACCAGGGCGGCGACGGACAGCAGGGCCAGGATGATCGCCTTGGGCACGTTGCGCTCGGGGTTCTCCACCTCCTCGGCGATCGCCCCGGCCGACTCGAAGCCCACGAACGACCAGCCGACGAAGGCGACGGCGATGAGCATGGGGCCGCCGAGCCAGGAGCCGGTGCCCTGGGTGCCGAACCCGTCGAAGAGCACGCCGACCGGGTTCACCCGGTGGAAGAGGAGCAGATAGGTGCTCAGTCCCACCGAGCCGACGATCTCGCACAGGATGCTGGCGATCACCATGACCTTCAGCACCTTGCGGCCGATCATATTGGCCAGGCTGCCGATCGCCAGGACGGCCAGCGCCGTGCCCGCCGTCTGCGCCCGGCTCGGTGCTTCCACCCCGAGCGCCTCAAGGAGGAACCCGGACGCGCCGTAGGCGAGGGTCGACAGGGCGATGGTCAGTCCCCAGGCATAGGCCCACGCGGCCGCCCAGCCCCAGGACGCGCCCCGCACGTGCCGTGCCCACTGGTAGACGCTGCCGGCGAAGGGCCAGCGGGAGGCCATCTCCCCGAAGACCAGGGCGACCATCAGCTGGCCCGCGAGCACGACGGGGAACGCCCAGAAGAACGCGGGACCCGCGGTGAACAGACCGAGTGTGAAGATCGCGTACAGGGCGACGATCGGCGACACGTCGGCGAAGGCCAGGGAGAACGCGGAACGGAAACTGAATCCACGGTTGAGCTGTTGCTCTCCGGCTCCGGCTCCGGCTCCGGCTCCGGCTCCGGCTCCGGCTCCGGCTCCGGCTCCGGCTCCGGACGCGGGAGCGCCGTCCGCACCCGCCACCGCTGGTGATCTGTTGCTCATGGGGTAGCTCCTCGTGTCGTCACTGGTCCTCGGTGCGAGGGTGGTCTGCGGTGGTGAGCAGTGTGATCGTGCTGGGGCCACCCGATCCACGAGGCGATCGCAAAGTCCGGGGATTGCTCTTTGAACGATCACATAGGAGTATTTCGGCGAAGAAACAAGCCAGGGGAAGTCAGGTAAGCCGGGGGCGATCATGAGGACGAGCGTCGCGGACCTCCTAGGGCTGCCCCACCTGCGCCTGAGCCTCTTCGCCGGCGGTGAAGGGCTCGGCCGCACCGTGTCCTGGGCGCACGCCTCCGACCTGGACACGGCACGGGACTGGATGGCCGGCGACGAACTCCTGATGCGCAACGGGTTCACGATGCCCTCCTCCGGTCCCGAACAGGCCCGGCTGCTGCGGGGGATCGCGGACGCCGGGGCCAGCGGCCTGGTCATCGGTGAGGATCCGCGTACGCCCCCGCTGCGCAATGAACTGGCCGTGGCCGCGGAAGCCTGCCGCGTGCCCGTCCTGATCGCCCCGTACGCGGTCAGCTTCGCGGCGATCTCGCGGGCCGTCGCCGACGCCAACTCGCGCGCGGACGCGGCACGGGTCGCCCAGGTGGAGCGCGTGTACGCCGCGGTGCGCGACGCTCTCGGCGGCACTCCCAGCGAGTCACCCGTCGTCCGCGTGGCGCGGGAACTGGGGTGCCGGCTGCACCTGCTGGACCCCCGCACCGGCCACCCGCTGGGCGCCTCCCGGCCGGAGCCCGCACCCGAACTGGTCCGGGCCGTGCTCGACGCCGTGCGGGAGCGAGACGGGAAGATGCCGGGTGTGGTGCACCTGCCGCTCCCCGGCGGGGCCCGTGCGCTGATGGTGGAGATCCCGGCCGCGGAGCCCACCGTGCTGGTCGCCGTGGACCTGCCCACCCCGGCGTCGGACACCTCGCTGCTGCACCACCTGGCGACCGTCGCGGCCCTTGAGGTCGCGCGGCACAGCATGACGATGGAGCACCGGCGGCGCATCGGGGCCGAGTTGCTGGCCCACATGCTCGATGCGCGGACCGACGAGGCGACCGCGGAACGGGAACTGGCGGACTTCGGGCTGGAACCGTCGGGCTGCGTGCTCGTGGCCGTACGGCGTGGCGACTGGGCCGGGCAGCGCGATCTGCACCTCATGTTGGAGCGGCACTGCATTCCCTGGCTCCTGCTCAGCCGGGCCCCGCTGCTGTACGCGCTGCTACCGGACGAGGACGACGCTCTGGCCGCCGTGCGCCGCAAGCTCGGGGACTCGGCGGTCTTCGGCATCAGCGACCCCCTCGGCACCACTCGGCGGATACCCGCCGCGCAGCGCGAGGCCATGTGGGCACTGACGGTGGCGGCGTCACGGCCCGACCGAAGCGCCCGCTACGGCGACGACCACGGGTACACCGTGCTGCGCGGCGTCGACGAGGCGCGCCGGCAGGTGGAGCGGACCCTGGGTCCCCTGCTGGCGTACGACGAGCGGCACGGCACGGAACTGGTGGCCTCCCTTGAGGCGTTCCTGCACTGCCGCCGGTCGTGGCAGCGCACGGCGGCGGCGCTGAGCGTGCACAAGCAGACCGTGATGTACCGGATGCAGCGGGTCGAGCAGATCACGGGCCGCACCCTGGCCGAGACCGCGGACCTGGCCGAACTGTGGCTCGCGCTGCAGGCGAGGGAACTGCTGGACGGCCCCTCCCGGCGATGGCCCGCCGCGCACGAACCGGACTGACCGGGCCCCGCCCGCCCCGGCGAAACGGACCGCCCCGCCCGCCGCGACACGAACTCGCCCCGGAAACGGTCATGTGACGTCACGTCATCATGGGAGCGGCATATCGTGGCACGGGGGTTGACCTTGGGGAAGTCACTGAACGCCTGAAGCCGTTCGGAGATTCGGATGTGACGATCAGCCAGTTCGGCGGTGCGAACAAGGCCTACCTGGAAGTTGGATTTCCCGACAGCCTCTCCGACATGCAGCGCGCAACGCTAGAGGGGCAGATGTCGGAACTGCCTGGTGTTGGCAGGGTCGCTCTGTGTCCGGTGCGCGACTGCGGATGAACAGGAACCTGTCCAGCCCCCGTTCTTCGAGCACATCCGCCGCCAGCCCGATCCGGTGCGCGACATCGGCGGCGCCCGGGTGCTGGCCGTACTCGGCGACTTCGTCACCACCGTCCATATCTCCCCGGTCGGCGCCACCGAAGCCGACTCCCCCGCGGGTGCGTACCTGCGCGAACACGGGGTTGAAGCAAGGGACTTCAACTTCTACGGCTCCCGACGCCGCAACCACGAAGTCATGAACCGTGACACCTTCGCCAACATCCGCCTGTGCAACCAGCTCGCCCCCGGCGCCGAAGGCGGCTTCACCCGCCACGTGCCCACCGGCGAACAGACCACCATCTTCGGCGCCGCCACCCGCTACGCCTCCGAGGGCACCCCGCTACTGGTCATCGCCGGCGAGGAGTACGGCTCCGGCTCCTCGCGCGACTGGGCGGCGAAGGGCACCGCCCTGCTTGGCGTCCGGGCCGTCCTCGCCGGGTCCTTCCAGTGCATCCACCGCTCCAACCTCATCGGCATGAGCGTCCTTCCCCTCCAGCTCGCCCCGGCGAGAACCGCGAAACGCTCGGCTTGACGGGCGAGGAGACCTACACCATCCACGGCCTGGCCGACCTGCCCCACGAGGTCACCGTGACCGCCGAGGGCCCTGCCAGCACCATCCGCTTCACCGTACGCCTGTGCATCGACACCCCCACCGAGGCCGACTACTACCGGCACGGCGGCATCCTGCCCTACGCGCTGCGCGCCCTCCTGCCGTCCTGACCCTCCCCGGTGGACCTCCACGGAGGGGCACCGGGACACCGGGGCGGTGACGCTGCCACACTCTCCGCATGCAGAAGTTCTCCCTGGAGGCACGGGCCCGTGAACAGCTCGAACGCGCCAGAGCCAACCCGGCCGGCCGTAGCGCCGAGACCGTCTACGGCGGCCACGAGCACCACCTGCGCCAGACCCTGCTCGCGCTGACGGCCGGCACCGAGCTGGCTGAGCACGACAGCCCGGGCGAGGCAACCGTCCTGGTCCTGCACGGCCGGGTCCGGCTGCTCAGCGGCGACGCCTCCTGGGATGGCATGGCCGGGGACCTGCTGGTCGTGCCGCCCGCCCGGCACAGTCTGCAGGCCCTGGAAGACGCCGCCGTCCTGCTCACCGTCGCCAAGGCGTGACGCCGCCGTCATCGGGGCCGCACGAGGCACCCGGCGGCGCCCCCGCCCGCGGACCGAGGCTGCTGACCTTCGGCCACGGGACGGCCGACCGCGCGGAGCTGACAACCCTGCTGCACGGCGCGGGAGTGCGCGCGGTCGTGGATGTCAGAACGGCCCCCGGCAGCCGCCGCAACCCCGACGCGAGCCGGCAGGCACTGTCCACCTGGTTGCCCGAGCAGGACATCGACTACCGGTGGGAGCGGCGCCTCGGCGGCTTCCGCAAGACGGCTCCGGACTCGCCCGACACCTTCTGGGAGAACGACTCCTTCCGCGGCTACGCCGGCCACACCCGCGAGCCGGAGTTCCTGGCGGCCATGGACGACCTGCTGAACCAGGCTGCCACCGCCGTGACCGCCGTGATGTGCGCCGAGACCCTGTGGTGGCGCTGCCACCGCCGGATCATCGCCGACTTCGCCGTCCTCATCCGGCACACCCGTGTCGAGCACCTCGGCCACGACGGCCGGCTGACCGAGCACCACCCGACCCCGGGTGCCCGGGTCCGAGCGGACGGCCTGCTCGTCTACGACCGCTGAAAGCCAACTCGCTCGTCATCTGAGTGGGCAACAGCAGAACCCGCACCGCGACAGAAGGTACGGCCGCTCAGGAGACGGGCATCAGCGGTCAGCTGACGATGGTGCCGCAGAACAGCAGGGCGGCCATGTCCTGGATCTGCATCTGCACCTGGTCGACGCCGCGTGGATCGTCACCCCGTCATCGAGCTCCGAGCCGATGCTCGGCGTCTGGCCCGGCCTGCCCGGACGGCCGCACGTCATCCACTCCGCGCGCGACTGGCTGACGAAGCTCCAGCCGGTGGCCGGCGGCTTCGGCGTGACCACGGTGCCGTCCGCGCTCTCACCGGTGCTGCCGCCCGGGGTGAGCCTGCTGCGCGTCGACGGCGCGCCTCCCGAGAAGCGCCGGGTGCTCGTGGCCCGCCTCTCCGGTCACCCGGCCCCGGCGATCACGGCCGTCACCCGGGCGTTCATCGCGACCGCCTGAACAGCCGTCGACCAGGGGCCGGCCCACGTCGGCGCCGGTGTGTGCCTGGGGACCATGGCCTCCGGCGCGAAGGGGGAGTCGAGGCTTCCGGTGCAATTTGTTTCAGCAACTTGCGGATGTGCCAGCCGCTGGCCTGGCGCTGGTCGCCGCCCTGTCCATGCCCGAAGCCCGTGAATCTGATCCTGCGAAAGCTCTTTACGCCCCTGTGGCGAGCCGGTAACTTCCCGGCGTGCAAGAGCTTGCAGCAATTTTCTCCTCTCCTTTCCTCTCGGTGAGGAGCTGCCGCTCGCCACGAAGCTGCGGCTCGCCAGGGCTCCCCGGCGGGAGATCCACACGGGGCAGCCTGCGCGGCCGCTCCGCCCTGTCGGTCACCGCGGCCTCGGCCGCGCGAACAGCTGGAGTCTTTGCGTGAGACGTTCCCTACGATGGCGTCTGAGACGGCCGCTTGCCGCGCTGCTTGCCGCCGTGGGCGCGGTCGTCCTGCTGACGGCGGCGCCTCGGGTCAGCAGCACGGTCACCGCATCCCCCGCGGCGGCGACGGCGGGCAACACGGCGACGGTGTTCTACTACACCAAGACCCGCAACTGGACCCAGTACTACCTGCATTACGCGCCCGACGGTGCGTCCTGGACCCAGGTGCCCGGCGTCGCGATGGACGCCGGGTGCACGGACTGGGTGAAGAAGACCGTGGACCTGGGGTCGGCCACGACCTGGCAGGCCACGTTCAACAACGGCAGCGGTACCTGGGACAACAACGGCGGGAAGAACTACGCCCTGGGCACGGGCACGATCACCGTCAAGGACGGGGTGATCGCGCACTCCGACCCGTGCGCGGGAGGTGACGGAGGCACCGGCACACCCACTCCGACCCCCACCGCCACGTCCGGCGGCACGGCGACGGTGTTCTACTACGCGCAGACCGTCGGCTGGTCGACGGTCAACCTGCACTACGCGCCGAACGGGGGCGCGTGGACGGCCGTCCCCGGGATCGGCATGGACCAGGTGTGCCCGGGGTGGTTCAGGAAGACCGTCGACCTCGGTGGGGCGTCCGGGCTGGCTGCCACGTTCAACAACGGCAACGGGACCTGGGACAACAACAACGGCGCCAACTACGCCCTGTCCACCGGCGTTTCCACGGTGAAGGACAAGGTGGTCACCGAGAACGCCGCGGACCCCTGCGCGTCCGTCGTGCCGGACACCACGCCGCCGACGGTCCCCACGGCGGTGAAGGCCACCGCCACGGACACCTCGATCGTGCTGACCTGGGACCCCTCGACCGATGACACCGGTGTCACCGGCTACCAGGTGACCCGTACCGGCGGCACCAAGGGCAGCCAGGTGACCACCGTCGGATCCACCGTGCTCAGCGAGTCGGGCCTGGAGGCGAACACCACCTACGCCTACACCGTGAAGGCCCTGGACGCCGCCGGCAACGTCTCGGCCGCCTCCGCCTCGGCGTCGGCGACCACCGGCAGCGCGCCGCCACCGGCGAAGCCGGGTACCCCGATCGGCACCGACCCGCGCAAGGACCCGATCTACTTCGTGCTCACCGCACGGTTCTACGACGGCGACAGCTCCAACAACCGCGGCGGCAACCAGGACGTGAAGTCCGGCAACGCCGCCAACAACGACCCCATGTTCCGGGGCGACTTCAAGGGCCTGGTGCAGAAGCTGGACTACATCAAGGCCCTGGGCTTCTCCGCGATCTGGATCACCCCGGTCGTCCTCAACCGCTCCGACTACGACTACCACGGCTACCACGGCTGGGACTTCTACCGTGTCGACCCGCGCCTGGAGTCGGCGGGCGCGTCGTACCAGGACCTGATCAACGCCGCGCACGCCAAGGGAATCAAGATCTACCAGGACGTCGTGTACAACCACAGCTCCCGCTGGGGCGCCAAGGGCCTGTACGTGCCGACCGTGTACGGGGTCCGGGACAGCCAGTGGTCCTGGTACTACGACCAGAAGCAGGACGGCTTCGAGTACGACGGCCTGACGATCGACCCCGCGACGGGCAAGTCGTACTACAACGGCGACCTGTGGTCCACCGCTGAACCGTCCGGGAACACCTGCATGAACTGGGGCACGCCCACCGGCCAGAAGAGCCCCGAGGGCTACACGCTCTACAACTGCCAGTGGCCGGGTCCCACCAACAAGCTCTTCCCCGCCTCGCTGTACCACCAGTGCTGGATCGGCAACTGGGAGGGCGAGGACTCCCGTTCCTGCTGGCTGGCCGACGACCTGGCCGACTTCAACACCGAGAACCCCACGGTGCAGAACTACCTGATCGGCGCGTACAACAAGTACATCGACATGGGCGTGGACGGTTTCCGCCTCGACACGGCCGTGCACATTCCACGGGTGACCTGGAACCGCCGCTTCCTGCCGGCGATCCAGCAGCGGGTGCTCCAGGACTGGGGGCAGGACAAGGCGCAGAACTTCTTCGTCTTCGGTGAGGTCGGGGCCTTCGTCAACGACAAGTGGAACCGCGGATCGGTCAACCACTCCGCGCAGTTCTACACCTGGAAGGAACGCAAGCAGTACACGGACGACGACGTCCAGGCGGCGCTCGACCAGTACACCTACGAGGAGCAGCTCGGCACGGCCAACCAGCCCACCTCCACCAACGCCTTCCTCCAGGGCAACAGCTACCACACCCCGGACCACTCGCAGTTCTCCGGCATGAACATCATCGACATGCGCATGCACATGAACTTCGGGGACGCGCACAACGCCTTCTTCAACGGCAAGGACTCCGACGACTCCACCAACGACGCCACGTACAACGTGGTCTACGTCGACAGCCACGACTACGGGCCCAACAAGTCGTCCGTGCGCTACGACGGCGGCCAGGACGCCTGGGCCGAGAACATGGCCCTGATGTGGACCTTCCGCGGCATCCCGACCCTCTACTACGGTTCGGAGATCCAGTTCCAGGCGGGCAAGACCATCGACTGCGGGCCCAGCTGCCCGCTGGCGACCACCGGCCGCGCCTACTACGGCGACCACCTGGAAGGCACGGTCACCGCCTCGGACTACGGCGTGGTCTCCGGCGCCTCCGGCGAGGTCGCCAACACCCTCGCGCAGCCGCTGGTCAAGCACCTGCAGCGGCTGAACATGATCCGGCGGGCCATTCCCGCGCTCCAGATGGGCCAGTACAGCACCGACGGCGTCAACGGCGGCATCTCCTTCAAACGCCGCTACACCGACGCCACCTCCGGGGTGGACAGCTTCGCCCTGGTCACCGTCACCGACGCGGCCACCTTCACCGGCATCCCCAACGGCCGCTACGTCGACGCCGTCACCGGCGACGTGCGCGACGTCACCGACGGCACCCTGTCCATCACCGCCCCCGGCAAGGGAGACATGCGGGTCTACGTCCTCGACCTGGGCGGCAAGAACGCCGCGCCCGGCAAGATCGGCACGGACGGCCCCTACCTCAAGTAGTCCCGCCTCCCCCCGATCCGTCCCCCACCCGGCCGTCCGGGTGGGGGACGGATCGGGGCTGCCCGATCTCCCGAACCATCCCGGGTTCGTGGCGGATCAGGATGACGCCGGATCCGCTGCGGGAGTGCGGACGCCGCCGTCGCCGCCCGGCCTTCCTGATTCCGGACCGTGCGCCGCGCAGATGTCGCGTACCCGCTCCATGCGGAGAACCTCAACGCCGCTGATGGTCGGCGTTCGGACTCGTGCACAGGGCGTCGTCGACCAGCTTGCTTTCGGCCTGTTCCACGTGCAGGACGTCGTCCGCCGATTGGGCGAACACGCCCGACAACGAGACCGTGACGCTGCGCCGGCCGTCGGCGGTGACACCGTCGGCGGTGATCCACCCGGAATCGCCGCCCTCGTGGCCCCAGTACCTGCCGCCGCACGACAGCGGGCGGGAGAAGAGCCCCAGCCCATCACGGACGCCCGGCATGAGCCGCTCGAACTCCTTGCTGACGGGGATGGTCTGTTTCATCTGCGTCAGCTGCGCCGGGGGCAGGAGCCGGCCGCCGAGCAGGGCACGGAAGAACCGGTTGATATCGGCGGTGGTGGAGACGAGTCCGGCCTCTCCGTTGGTGCCCGAGCCGACCTGCTCGGTGACGTCCACGGGCGGTTCGCCGGGCTCGAACCTTTGGTAGGTCTCGGCGTGTGGCTGGGGCAGCGTGGGAGAAGTACCCGGCCAGAAGGTGTGATCGAGGCCGAGCGGCCGGATGATCCGATCCTGTACCTCCTGATGCCAGGGGTGCCCGGTGGCCCGCTGGATGATCACGCCGAGCAGGACGTAGCCGGTATTGGAGTAATTCCAGTCCTTGCCGGGCTTGAAGTCCGGGCGGTGGCGCATCGCTCGGGCGACGGTCTGCTCGGGTGTGTAGGTGTCGTCGCGATGCTGGTGGAAGTTCTTCGCCGAGGTGTAGTCGGGGTAGTCGTCGTGGATGCCGCTGGTGTGCTGGAGCAGTTGGCGGATGGTGATCGCGCGGCCGTCGTTGCCGTTTCCGGACACCACGCCGGGCAGCCATCGCTCGACCGTGTCGTTCAGGGAGAGCTTGCCGTCGCCGGCGAGTTGCAGGATCACGGTGGCCACGAACGTCTTGGTGACGCTGGCTATCCGGAAGTGGCCGTTCGAGGGGACCGGCCGGCGGGCCGTCAGGTCGGCGACGCCGCTGGTGGCGGTCAGGTTCCGGCCGTCGGAGGTGACCAGGCGGGCCTGCACTCCCTTCACGCCGAGTGCGGTGATCGCGTCGGCGTCGCGCCGAAGCCGGGCCTGGCCGTCGTGGTGTCTGGCGGCGCTCGCGCCGGACGTGCAACTGGTGGAAAGGGTTCCGGCCATGATGGCGGCCAGCGCCAGGTTTCGTCGGATGGACCGGCCGCGTCGCCGTGGCGAACGAATCGGTGGAGTCGTCATGGGCGTTGACGCTAGGTCTGGCCGAGGTGCGCTGACGGTACCGCTCACCGGTGGGAAAAAGGGGTAGCGGGCTGTAGTGCCGGGCGCGACAGCCATGGCTCAGACTTTTGCGAATGAACTACCTTGAGGCCAGTCGCCTTTCGGCGATGTGGCGCGGTCTGGGATATCTGCTGGGAAGCCTGTTCACCGCTGCGGTCGCCCTGTTCGCGCTGCCCGTGCTCGTCGTCCCGAAGATGGCTCGCGCCTGGGCGTCGTTACATCGTCGCCGCGCCGACCAGCTACTGCTTTCTCCGTGTTCTGGTCCCGTCCGTGTCGGTACGTGGCGTGTTCTCGGGTGGCTGTGCACATGCATCGTGAGCAGTCTGGCGTTCGGGCTCGTCGTGGTGCTGTGCGCGGGTAACGCGGTGGCCACGGCCGTTACGGTGCCCTTGTGGTGGGCGTTGCCCGCCGGCACCCGCGCGGGCGGCTTCGCCGTCGGTGTTCCACTGTCCGGGTGGGGCACGGCGTTGACCCTGGGGACCGCGCAAATAGTCGTCTTCGCGGCCCTGACCTACTGGCTGGTTCCACTGCTGGCGCGCCTACACGCCCGGATCTGTGTCGCGTTGCTGTCCCCCTCGGCAGCCGAGAGGCTGGCGCAGCGTGTGGAGACGCTGACCGAGACGCGGGCCGGCGCCATGAACGCGCACGGCGCGGAACTCCGCCGGATCGAACGCGACCTGCACGACGGCACCCAGGCCCGGCTGGTGGCCATCGCGATGCGGCTGGGCGTGGCCCGTGAGTCGCTGAGCGAGGACCCCCAGCTGGTGGCCAGACTCCTGGAGGAAGCGCATGAGAGTACCGAGGAGGCCATGGCGGAGCTTCGTGCGGTGATCCGGACGATCTACCCGCCGATCCTCGCCGATCGCGGCCTCGCCGGGGCGCTGGCCGCGCTGGGGACCCGATCGGCGATCGACACCACCCTCGATATCGGCGACCTCGGCACGATCCCCGCCGCGGTCGAGGCCGTGGCCTACTTCACGATCGCCGAGGCGCTCACCAACGCTGCCAAGCACAGCCAGGCCACTCGGACCACCGTCCGCGTCGCACGCGACGGTGACCGGCTGTCGATCGAGGTCACCGACGACGGAGTCGGCGGCGCCGACGAGACGCTGGGTACCGGCATCGCCGGAATCCGCCACCGTGTCCTGGCGCTCGACGGCACCGTCCACATCCACAGTCCCAGCGGCGGCCCGACCACGATCACTGTGAGCCTGACGTGCGGGTCGTGATCGCCGAGGACAACGTCCTGCTGTCCAACGGGCTGGAACTCCTGCTGACCGCCAAGGGCTTTCACGTAGCCGCGATCACCCAGGACGCCCCCGGCTTCGTCGCTGCCGTCACCGAACACCGACCGGACGTCACCATCGTCGACGTACGGCTACCGCCGACCTTCCGCGACGAGGGCATCCACGCTGCCATCCACGCCCGCCGCCGGCACCCCGGCCTGCCCGTGCTCGTCCTCTCCCAGTACGTCGAGCAGCAGTACGCCGGCGAGCTGATCTCCGATGGACGCGGCGGCGTCGGCTACCTTCTCAAGGACCGGGTGAGCCGGGTGAGCGAGTTCATCGACGCGCTGCGGCGGGTCGCCGCCGGCGGTACCGTCATGGACCCCGAGGTGATCGGGCAGCTCCTCACCCGTCACGTCCACGACCCGATGGCCGCCCTCACGCCACGCGAACGCGAAGTTCTCGCCCTGATGGCCGAAGGAAAGGACAACGCCACGATCGCGGCCCGGCTCGTCATCACCGAGAACGCCGTCCACAAGCACATCGGCAACATCTTCGCCAAGCTCGGCCTCTCGCCGGCCGACAGCGGCCACCGCCGCGTCCTCGCAGTCCTCACCTATCTCAGCCGTCAGTAACCAAGTGGTTCGCCTTGGAGGTCATTCGGGGGTTGCCCCCGGAGCCGGCAGCGTGCTGTCGCTGTGTCAGATGCCGAAGGCGACGAGGTAAAGGCCGCAGGCACGATCCAATCGCGGGCCCAGGCCGCGAAGAAGACTTGACCCGGGCCGGCTGCACAGAAGTGCTGAACACTTACCCGAACGAGTGAAGATCGCTGTGCTCGTGCTGTGACCGGGATGGTTCACCGTGATCGGAAGGCGGCTCGTGGGACGAGCGCACGCGAAACGACTGGTATTACTGGGACATGCAGGAAGAGACCGCACGCTCCGCGATCGACACGTTCATCTCCGCGTTCAACGCCTCGAACGACAGTTATGTGACTGCCCTGCTCTCCCAGGCCCTGACCTCGGACGTGGTCTTCTGGGGACCGTTGGGTCGCAGCGAAGGAATCGCGGCGGTCGAGCGGTTCGTGCTGGACATCCGGCGCCACCCGGCGGGGACCGGCACGATGGTGCGCTGCTCAGCGGTGGACATGCCTGACGAATGGGCCCGGTACCAGTGGGTCTTCACCACGCCTGGTGGAGGCCCCCGCCTGGCGGGAACGGACGTCGTCCATCTGCGAAGGAGCCTCATCGACCAGGTCATCGTCTTCGCGGGGGAGATCGAGCCCTTCGCCTCCTGAGTCATCCTTCTGTCGCTGTCCTTCTCCTGAACTGCCCCGTCGGCGTTCGGGGGCTGCGGTTCACGGTTGGTCAGGCTGCGGGGTCGAGGGGGCGTCCGCCGCAGCGGATGCCCTTTTCGCTTGCACGGTGGTGAGTTCCGGGCCGGCGCGGAACTCACCACCGTGGCCGACCCCGGGCGGCGTCAGCCGTCCAGGGCCTCCCGCACCGCATTCCGCAGGATTTCGACGTACCGGCCGGTCCAGGATTCGACCGTCTCCCGGTCCCAGAGATCCGAGGAGTACTCCACGGCCCCCTCCAGCACATCCCCTGCGGGGGTGAGGACGACGATGAACTCGGAACGTGCCGCGGCGGGTGCCAGGTCCTCGACGGACGTGGTGACCCCGGGGAGGGACAGCCCGGTGTCCAGCGAGCTCTGGTAGGCGAACCCGAGGGGCAGCATGGCCGGCATCTCCGCCCCCGTGCGCTCGCGCATCGCGGGCGCGATGCGACGGGCCGGCAAGGCGTGGTCCATGCCCCGCAGCGCGGTGAGGGACACCCGGTCCACCAGGTCGCCGAAGGGACCGGCGGCCGCGTCCCTCACCCGCAGGGTGAACCCGGTGACCGTGCAGGCCACCAGTGCCTCGTCGTCAGTACTTTCCCGGTTGGCGTAGGAGATGTTCAGCAGAACGTCGGCCGCGCCGGTCTCCCCGGCGATCGTGCGGCCCAGGGCGGCCGCCGTCACCGCGAACGGGGTGGTGCCGCGCCGCGCGGCCAGCCGCTGCACGTCGGCCCGCACCTCGGCCGGCACCGTGAACGTCACCACGCCGCCCTGCCCGCTCAGGGTCTCGGGGCGTCGCCGGTCCGGTGGCACGGTCGCCGAGAAGTCCGCCCCGTCCAACTCCCGCAGCCAGTAGTCGAGCCGGCGCCCGAAGGTGGTGGCGTCCCGTTCGGCCTGGCGACGGGCGTGTTCGATCTGCTGGGGCGCCGACGGCAGCCCGTGGTCCGTGCCGTCCAGGAAGGCCCGGTAGAGCACGGCGAGTTCGCGCAGCAGCAGACTCACCGACCACCCGTCGCAGGCGCAGTGGTGCAGCACCAGCAGCAGCGTCCGCTCCCGTTCCCCGGCGCGCAGCAGCCTGGTGGACAGCACCTCCCCGGTGGAGGGGTCCAGCGGTGTCTCGGCGGCCCGCTCGGCCGCCCGGCGCAGTGCGGCCTCGCGGTCCGCACCGGACAGGCCGGTCAGGTCCTCCGTCGGCATGTCCACCGGGCGCGGGGCGAGCACCTCCTGCCGCCAGGCGCCGTCCCCGTCGCGCACCAGCCGCGTGCGCAGCGCCTCGTGACGCTCCACCAGCCCGTCCAGGGCGCGGCGCAGCACGTCCTCGTCGAGCGGTCCCCGGAGGGTGATCCGCAGGCCGACGTTGAACACCTGGGGCCGGTCGTGGACGGCATGCAGTTCGGCGAACCGGGCCTGCGTCTCGGTGGCCGGGCCCTCGCGCAGGGCGGGGGCGGCACTGCTCCCGGCGAGGCGGGCCGCCATCGCGCCGAGGGTGGGTTCCTGGTAGAAGAGGGCCATCGGGTAGTCGTCGCCCCACTCCTCGCGGACCCGGTTGACCAGCCGCATGGCGCTGAGCGAGTGGCCGCCGAGGTCGAAGAAGTGCGCGTCGGCACCGAGCTGTTCGGGCGGGAGACCGAACTCCTGGGCCCACAACTCCCACAGCCGCCGCTCGATCCGGCCGCGTTTCCCCGTGCCGGGCGTGCGTCCGCTCTCCGTGGTGCCGCGCTCGCCGTGGGAGCCGGTCGTTCCGTGCCCGCCGGCGTTCACCGGCTCGGTGGCCTTCACGAGCTCCGCGGGGCTCGTGGACCGGGCGGGGCTCGCGGGCCGGACGGCAGGGGTGACCAGGTCGGGCGCGGGAAGGGCGTCGCGGTCCAGCTTGCCGGTCCCGGTCAGCGGGAGCACCGGGACGATCCGCCAGGCGCGCGGAACCAGATGGTCCGGCAGGCGTGCGGCCAGCTCCGCCGCCAGACGTCCGGCGAACGCCTCCCGCTCCGGGCGGTCGTCGCCGAGCGCGCGGTCGGGTTCCACGTACGCGGCGAGATACGCCTCACCGTTCTCCCGCCGCAGCCCGAGGACCACGGCGCGGGCCACACCGGTCAGCTCGTTCAGCGTTCGGGCGGCCTCCTCCGGCTCGACCCGGAAGCCGCGGATCTTGACCTGGTCGTCGCGGCGCCCCACGAACTCCAGCCGCCCCAGGGGCGTCCACCGCACCAGGTCACCCGTGCGGTAGAAGCGGTCGCCCGCCGTGTCCCCGCCGACGGGGTCGGCCGTGAAGCGCTCGGCCGTGAGGACGGGAAGCCCGCGGTAGCCGAGTGCCAGCCCCGGTCCGCCCACCAGCAGCTCACCGACCGCGCCGACCGGGACCGGCTTGTCCGCGTCGTCCACCACCCGCAGGCGCACGTTGTCGGCCGGGCGGCCGATCGGGATGGGACCCTCGCCGTCCGGGGCGACCGTGTCGGTGGTGCACAGCACGGTCGTCTCGGTGGGCCCGTAGATGTTCACCGTCTCGTAGGGCGCCTCCGGGCGCGGTCTGGTGCGCAGTGCCTCGCCCCCCAGCATGAGGACCCGCAGCGGCGGCTGGTCCTCGGCGGGCAGGCGCAGCACCTGCTCACCGAGTGCGGTGGGGAGGAAGGCGACGGTGACACGCTGGGCGGCGTACCAGCGCGCCAGGTCGCGCGGGTCGCGACGGACCTCGTCGTCGGCCACGGCGACGGACGCCCCGGCCGTCAGCGCGGGCCACAGTTCAAGCAGCGAGCCGTCGAAACTCTGGCTGGAGACCAGCGCCGAGCGGTCGGTCTCCCGGAGGACGAACCGCCGGTGGTGCCACTGGCAGAGGTCGACGAGGCCCTGGTGGGTGAGCACCACCCCCTTGGGCACGCCGGTACTGCCAGAGGTGTACAGGACGCAGCAGGGGGAGGCGCCGTCCCGGGCCTGCGGGACGTCGGACACGGTGGCGCCGACCGGTCCCGTGGGGCCCGCGTCGGGTGGTACGACGGCGACCGTGGCAGGCAGACCGAGTTCGGCCGCGGCCTCCGGCCGGCACACCACCGCCCGGGCCCCGCACTCGGCGATCACCTGGGCCGCCCGAGCCGCGCCCAGGGACGGGTCGAGCGGCACATAGGCGCGGCCTGTCCTCAGCACGGCCAGTGCGGCGACGACCAGGTCCGCGGAACGGGGCAGCCGGACGGCGACCACCGCCGCCGGGTCGTCCGCGAGGGGGCCCTGCTCCCGGAGCGCGGCCGCGAGACGGCCCGCGCGCTCGTCCAGTTCGCGATACGTCAGCACCGAGCCGCGGTCGAGGACCGCCGGCGCGTCGGGCCGTTCGCCGGCCCGGCGTGCCACCCAGGCGTGGAGGGTGGTGGCGTCCACCGGACGCTCCGCCCCGTGCTCCCAGCTCTCCGGTACCGGGTCGCCGTCCGCCGCCGTCCGGACCGCCGCGGAGAGCGGGGTGTCCGGGGCGTCGACCGCCGCGGTGAGCAGATCGTCGAGGACCCGGAAGAAGCCGTCGACGGTCTCCGGGTCGAACAGATCGCTGTTGTACTCAAGGTGGCAGCGGATGCCCTGCGGCTGGTCGGTGAAGTAGACGGTGAGGTCGGTCAGCGCCTTGTCGGGGCCGGCGTCCAGCGGGGTGGCCGCGATCCCCGGGAGATCGAAGCGGAAGGGCTCGGCCGGCTGGAATTCGGCGAGCACCTGGAACACCGGGGTCCGGTCGGTCCGGCGTTCGGGAGACAGTTCCCGCACCACCGTCTCGAAGGGGACCCCCGCGTGGTCGTAGGCGTCGAGGGCCACGGACCGGACCCGCCGCAGCAGAGTGCGGAAGGACGGGTCGCCGGAGAGGTCGAAACGCAGGGCGAGGGTGTTGACGAAGAAACCGATCAGCCCCTCCGCACGCTCCGGCCGGTCCGAGACGGGCGTGCCCACGACGATGTCCTCCTGACCGGTGACCCGGCTCAGCATCGCGGCGTACCCCGCGAGGAGCGTCATGAACAGGGTGCTCCGGTTGGCGCGGCTCAGCTCCCGCAGCCTCCGGGACAGTCCGGCGTCCAGGGTCCGGAAGACGGCCCGGCCGTGGGAGGTCATCACCGGCGGGCGTGGACGGTCCGCGGGCAGGTCCAGCACCGGCAGCGGACCGCCCAGGACGCTCCGCCAGTGAGCGAGGTCGGCGGCGGCCGAGGGGCCGTCCCCGGCAGCCCGCCGTTCGGCCGCGTGTTCGGCGTAACTCCAGGTCAGAGGGGCGAGTTCGGCCTCCGTGCGGTCACGAGCGGCCTGGTACAGGGCGGAGAGATCGCCGCTGAGCACGGTCGCCGAGGCGGCGTCCACCACCAGGTGGTGGAAGGAGAGGACCAGCACGTGCCGGTCCGGGCCGGTGCGCACCAGGCGGGTGACGAACAGCGGGCCCTCGGCGAGGTCGTGGCGGCGTGCGCTCTCCTCCGCCAGGACGCGCGCGACGGCGGCGTCGCCGTCGTTCCCGCCGTCCACGACCGCGAAGTCCGGTTCGCCCGCCTCGCGGACCAGCTGACGGGGTTCGCCGCCGGACTCGCGGAAGACGGTGCGCAGGCTCGCGTGCCGGGCGACGAGCGCGCGCAGCGCCTCACGCAGGGCCGCGGTGTCGAGCGGGCCGTCGAGGCGGACGGCCTTCACCTCGTTGTAGGCGGTGCGGCCGGGCAGCAGGTTCTCGTGGAACCAGATCCGTTCCTGGCCCGGGGACAGGGGCGCCTCGGTCTCCGCGGCCCGCTGCCGGGTGCGGCGCCGAAGGGCGTCGAGGTGCGGCAGCCCGGACCGCAGCAGGCCGGGCGGGACGCCGAAGTCGACAAGCGCCACGATCTCGTCGGCGCCCGCCGCGGCGACCGCGTCCACCACGGGCTGCACGCTCTCCACGGTGCCGATCAGCGACCTCTGGTCGCAGTAGCGCCCGTAGGCCTGCCGGAAGAGGGCGTCGAGGTCGGCGTCGCTGAAGGTGGACAGGTCGACCTGGTGCCCGAGGCTGTTGGTCACCCCGTTGAACAGTGACAAAGACGCCCGCATGTAACGGGCCATCGGCTCGAACGCCTCGGCGCGGGCGGTGTCGTGACACTCCCCGAGGTAGGTGTGGAGAAGGACCGCGACCCGCCCGGCGTCGGGGTCGAGCCCGTGCTGCTCGCGGGCGTCCCGGTAGCGGGCGATGTTCTCCGCGAGCTGCTCGACGCTCTGGGTCATCAGGTTGGTGACGATGCCGAGGTCGTGGCGGGCCGCCTGCTCGTAGGAGGCCGGGTTGCCGACCACGGCGGTGTACAGGGGCGGGGCGTCCTGCACCGGGCGGGGGAAGAGCCGGACCTCGCGATCACCGTCCCCGGTGGCCCGCAGCAGGGGCTCGCCGCGCCAGAACCGGCGCACCTCGTCCAGCTGCCGGTACATCTCCTCCTTGTGGCGGCCGAACCGCTCGGGAAAGAAGACGAAGTCGTTGGCGTTCCAGCCGCTCGCCACGCCGAGGCCGACGCGGCCGCCGGAGAGGTTGTCGACCATCGACCATTCCTCGGCGACCCGGATCGGGTCGTGCAGCGGCAGCACCACGGAGCCCGCGTTGAGGCGGACCCGCCGCGTCTCGCGGGACAGGGCCGCGGCGAGCACGGCGGGGTTCGGGAACAGCCCGCCGAAGGAGTTGAAGTGGCGTTCGGGCATCCAAAGGGCGTGGAAGCCGTGCTCGTCCGCGAACCGGGCGGCCTCCAGCAGTAGTTCGTAGCGCCCTTCACGGTCGCCGTCGGAGGGCTGGGGGTAGTCGCCGAAGAAGTAGAGGCTGAAGTCCGGTGTGGTACGGCGGTGTTGGCGTCGGCGCGAGGGCGAGGACGGCGTCTCCGCCTCGGTTGTCGAGCCGGATCGCGGCGCGGCCACGGCCGGGACGGATGCGGCCGGGACGGATGCGGTGGCCGAGGCGGGCTCGGCGGCCGAGGGAGACGCGGAGAGCGAGGCAGGATCGGAGGGCGAGACAGGCGCGGGAGTCGGCGGCGGGGCGGGTGCCGTCGGCTGGGCGGGCGCCGGTGCCGGGGCGGGCGCGGGCTCGGCGGCGGGCGGCGTGGCGGAGCTTCGGTGGGCCGTCGGCGCGGAGGCGGACCCGAGCACCGACGCGGTGGCGCGGGGAGCCTGTCCGGAGGCGGCGGGACGGCGGGTGGGGAAGAAGCCCGCCGCTCTCAGCTCGCGCAGGGAGTCGCGGACCGCGTCGGCGACGAAGGCCACGTCCTCGTCCGTATGAGCCGTGGACAGGAAGAAGTTGCGCCATTCCCAGACGTACACCCCGCGCAGCAGCAGGTGGTGGTACAGCAACTCCATGTCCGCGTGGTGCTCGAAGCGGAACTGCGAGCCGAACCACCGTACCCGCAGCGGGAACTCCTCCTCTTCGAAGAAGGAGTTGAGTTCCGTGCCGAGGGTGGCGGTCCGGGCGTTGAGCCGTTCCTGCAGAGTGGGGCTGTGCTCCTTGAGGTGCCCCAGGACGGCCCGCGCGGCGGTCATCGAGACGGGGTGCTGGAGGTAGGTGCCGCCGAAGAAGGTGGTGTCGGCCGGTGGTGTGCTGTCGTCGCCGTAGTCCCAGTAGCCGCCGTCGACACCGTCCAGGATGTCGGCGCGGCCCGCGATGGCGCCGATCGGGAAGCCACCCCCGATCAGCTTGCCGTAGGTCGCCAGGTCGGGGACGACTCCGTAGAGCTCCTGCGCGCCGCGCGGCGCGGGCCGGAATCCGGTGAGCATCTCGTCGAAGAGCAGCACGATCCCGTGCCGCCGGGTCAGTTCCCGTAGCCGACGGACGAACTCCACCGGCTGCAGGGCCGGGTGGCGGCTCTGCACCGGCTCGACCACGACCGCGGCGATCCGGGAGGCATCCCGTTCGATCGCCTCCAGCGCCTCCTCGCTGCCGTAGGTGAGCACGGTGAGGTCCGCCACGGCGCTCTGCGGAATGCCCCGGGAGACGGGGACGGTGCCGTCGCCGGACGGGCGGCCCAGCACGTTGTCGGCGTGCCCGTGGTAGGCGCCCTGGAAGGTGACGACGCGGTCCCGGCCGGTGGCGGCGCGGGCCAGCCGGATGGCGGCGGCGTTGGCCTCCGTCCCGGAGTTGGCGAAGGCGACCCGCTCCATCCCGGTCAGCTCGGCCAGCAGTTCCGCGGCCTCGCCGGTCTCGGTGCTGCGGGGCCCGAGCCGGATGCCGCGTGCCAGGTGCTCGCGGACCGCCTCGCGGACGAAGCCGGGTTCGTGGCCGAAGAGCAGGACGCCGAAGCCCATGGTGATGTCGACGTAGGAGTTGCCGTCGACGTCCTCCAGCCGTGATCCGCTCGCGCCGCTGCCCGCCAGGGGGTACAGCATCTCCTTGGTGGCCCGGCGGAAGCCGACGACCGCGCGGCTGTCGGCCAGGACGCGGCGGTGACGGGCGGCGATGCTCTTGGAGGTGGGGGTCTTCGCGGTGAAGCGGCGGACCAGGTCGTCCAGGTGGGCGCGCTGCGACTGGGGCGAGGCGTCCCGCACCATGCCGGAACCGGGGGCGACGGTCACCCGGGGGCCGTGCACCTCGGCGGCGGGTGAGGTGGACGGTGCCTGCGGGGCGGGAGGTGCGGACGCGGGCGTGCCCAGTTGGCCGGCGATGTGCTCCGCCAGGTCGGCCATGGCCGCGAGGTCGCGGTCCAGGGAGGCGGTCAGTCCGTCGAGGTCGCTCACCGGGCCACCTCGGTCGGCCGGCCCGTCACCGCGGCGGCCTGCAGAGCGAGCAACTGCGAGAGCTGGGACATCATCTGCAGCTGTATCTGCGACAACTGTGTGACACGGCGGGCGAGTTCCTCCAACTCGCCGCGCGTCACGAAGTCTCCTGCGACCGGAGCGGGGACGACGCCCTGCGCGACCGGAGGGGCGGCCGCCGCCGTGGCCGCGGCGACGGGAGCCGGTGCCGTGACGGGAGCCGGTGCCGTGACGGGCGGTACGACCGGAGCGGAGGCGGTGGCCGGGGCGGGAGCGGGTGGCGCGTACGAGGCCGGGGCGTCCGTCGGGGCGGGGCCCTCCGCCGGCGCCGGCCCCGCCGCGGCCGTCAGCGCCCCCGCCGGGACACGCTCGGCGATGAGCCGGGCCAGCAGTCGCGGTGTGCCCGTCTCCTCGAACAGCTCCCGCATGGTGACCTTGACCTCGAACTCCTTCTCCAGCTCGCGCAGCACGTTGATCATCTGCAACGAGTCGGCCCCGAGGTCGAAGAAGGTCGTGTCGGCTGCCACCGCGGAGGGATCCTCACCGAAATTCCGGGAGGTCGACTCCACGATGGCCCCGAGTATCCGCTCCACCAGAGCCTCACGCTGTACCTGCTCCGCTGCCACGGCGGGTTCCTTTCCTGTGGTCGTTCCGTCCTGCGGGGCCCCGGGCCGGGGCCCCGTCCAGTGGTTCCGGTGCTGGAACCGGTAGCCGGGCAGGGGGATCCTCCGTCCGCCACAGCCGTCGAGGAACAGCTCCCAGCGGACGTCCGCACCCGCGCAGTGCAGTTCCGCCGCCGCGCCCCACAGCGCGCCGAGGCCGTCGCCCCGGCGCAGTGACGGGGCTGTGCGCACGTTCGGCAGGGCGCGCCGGGCCAGGGAGCTGAGTGTGCTGTGCGGCCCGATCTCCAGCAGGATGTCCGGCGACAGCTCGCCGACGGCGCGCAACGCCTCGTCGAAGCGCACCGGTTCCCTGGTGTGCCGCACCTGATGGTCCGTGTCGGGGACCCAGCCGGCGGGGCGGGCGATGCCGTCGAGGGCGCTGACGAACGTCAGACGCGTCGGCGCGAACGGCACCTCGTCCAGCACGGCCCGGAACGCCTCCAGCATCGGCCGCATCTGCTCGGTGTGGAAGGCGCGGTCCACCAGCAGCCGCTCGTGCGGGGTGCCCTGCGCTTCCAGCAGCGAGCACAAACGTTCCACCACGGCGACGGGCCCGGCGAGTACCTGTGCCCGCGCGCCGTTGGTCACGGCCGGCTCCGCTCCCGGGACCGACGCGGTGAGGGCGGCTGCGGAGTGGCGGTCGAGCGCCGCCGCCACCATCGCACCGGGCGGACACAACCGCCGCATCAATCGGCCGCGAGCGGTGACCAGCCTCAGGCCGTCGGCGAGGGGCAGCGCCCCCGCCGCGTACAGGGCGGCGTACTCGCCGACACTGTGACCGGTCACCGCGTCGGGCACCACGCCCGCCTCACGCCAGAGCCGCACCAGCGCGCACTGCAGCGCGAAGAGCGCGGGCTGCGCGAGATCGGTCCGCCGCAACGCCTCCCGGACGCCTGCCCCGTCCTCCAGGAGCACGGGCAGCAACGGGTCCCCGGTCTCTTCCCGGTGGGCGCGGTCGCAGACCTCCAGCACCTCCCGGACCACGGGGAACCGGTCGTGGAGGGCGGCGGCCATCCCCGGGTAGGGGGAGCCCTGGCCGGTGAACTGGAACACCACCCGTGGCGCGCCCTCGTGGGGCACCGCCGCGGTCGTGGCGCGCCCGGCCGCCGAAGCGGCCGCGCCCTCCAGCCAGGCGTCCAGGGCCTCGGCCAGCGCGCCCGGCCGGTCGCCGCGTACGGCGGCGCGGTGACGTCCGTGGGTACGGCCCAGCGCGGCGGTGGTCACCAGGTCGGCGGTCGGCAGGGCGGGGCGTTCCCGGAGCCGGTCGCGCAGCGCGCGGGCATTGTCGGCCAGGGCCTCGGCGGAGCTCCCGGACACCAGCAGCACGTCCGGGGCGGCGTGGCGTGCGGTGCGGGGCGCGGGGTCCGGGGGTTCCTCCAGGATCAGGTGCACGTTGGTTCCGCCCACCCCGAGCGAGGTGAGACCCGCACGGCGCGGGGTGGCGCCCTGGCGCCACGGCGCGGCCTCACGGGGGATGCGGAACGGGCTGCCGTCCAGGGCGAGCAGCGGGTTGGGCTCGCTGAACCCGGCCATCGGGGGGATCACACCGTGCCGCAGCACCAGGAGGGTCTTGACCAGTCCGGCCAGCCCCGCCGCGACGTCGAGGTGCCCGATGTTGGCCTTCACGGCGCCGAGCGCGCAGTAGCCGGTGCGCTCGGTGTCCTCCCGGAAGGCGGCGGTCGCGCCCTCGAACTCGATCGGGTCGCCCTTGAGGGTGCCGGTCCCGTGGGTCTCCAGGTAACCGATGGTGTCCGCGCCGACCCCCGCCCGCGCGAGGGCGTAGCGGATCGCCTCGCGCTGCCCCTCGGTGCTGGGCGCGGTGTACGCCCGCTTCCGGGAGCCGTCGTTGCTGACGCCCCAGCCCCGGACGACCCCGTGGACGGTGTCGCCGTCCGCCAGTGCCCGTTCGAGCCGTTTGAGCACCACGGCCACCACGCCGGTGCCTCCGACGGTGCCGTCCGCAGCGGCGTCGAAGGCACGCAACCGCCCCGACTTGGAGAGGATCGAGCCCTTGACGTAGTGGTAGCCGAGGACCTGCGGCAGGTGGATCGCGGTGGCGCCGGCCAGCGCGATGTCGCAGTCCCCCGACAACAGCGACTGCGCCGCCAGTTGCACGCCGACCAGTGAACTGGAGCAGCCCGTCTGGACGTTGACGGAAGGGCCGGTCAGGCCCAGCCGGTAGGAGGTCCGGGTGGCGGTGAAGTCGGCGTAGTTGCCGACCATGACCTGCATCCTGGACAGCCAGTCGGTCATCTCCCGGTCGGGAAGGACGTTGTTGAGCAGGTAGTTCTGCATGGAGTACAGGTGGTAGCCGGTACTGGCGAACACCCCGATCCGGGTGCCGCCCCGTTCGCCGGGGTAACCGGCGTCCTCCAGCGCGTGCTGCGCGCATTCCAGGAACAACCGATGCTGCGGGTCGGTGAGTTCGGCCTCCCGGGCGCTCATCCCGAAGTGCCGGGCGTCGAACCCCGCGATGTCGTCCAGGATCGCCGAGGCGCCGACGAAGTCGTCGCGGGTGTACAGCTCCGGCGGTACGCCGGCGGCCGCGAGTTCCTCCCGGCCGAAATGCGTGATGCGGATCTCGCCGTCGCGGACGATCCGCCACAACTGCTCGGGCGTGTCCGCCCCGGGGAGCCGGAAGGCCATGCCGATGACCGCCATGCGGGGGTCGGGGGAACCGCTCATCGGCCGGACCCCTCCGGCGTGGCAGTCCTCGGCAACCGCTCGGATCCGTCCGCCGCGAGTTCCCGCGGGACCGGCCGTCTGCCGCGGACGACCAGCCAGGCCAGCAGGGCGAGACAGAGCACGATGGCGACTCCGTGCAGCCAGGCCACCACCGTCAGCGGCGCGAACGACTCCATCAGGGCGCCGCTGACCAGCATGCCCAGGCCGAAGCCGCCGTTCTCGGCCGAGGCCGAGAGCCCGAACAGGCGCCCGCGCTGCTCGTCCGGCGCCGCCTGCAGCCGGGAGACGTACACCACCTCGGTGAACCCGTCCGCGCCCCCGGCGACCAGCGCGGCCGCGACGGCCGCGAGGGTGGGCAGCGAGCAGAACACCAGGATGAAGCAGGCCGACATCACACAGGCACCCAGCGCGAAGGCGCGTTCCCCGGGCGTCCGCCCGGAGCGGCGGGTGAGCACCGCCAGCACCTGCTGGGTGACGAGGTTGCCGATCGCCCAGGTCGCCCAGAACTGGCTGACGAAGGTGGCCGGGTGCGCCGGGTCCAGCATGCTGGAGTACACCGGCAGGGCGACGTTGTGCGAGGAGGAGCCCAGCCCGTCCACCGCGCGCACGGCGATCATCGCCAGGAGCACCGGACCGACCTCCCCGACCAGCAGCCGTGTCCGGCCGCCGGTCGGCGTCGCGCCGCCCCCGGCCTTCTCCTCGCCCGCGGAACCGGAGGCGGCCGCCCGGGTGCGGATCGGGAGCAGGAGGAGGACGGTCGCCGAGACCGCGAACGTCAGGGCGTCCAGGGTGAACGCGAAGTCGTAGCCGAGTCGGGCGACCGCCACACCGGCCGAGGCGAAGCCGGCGATCATGGCGAGCGAGCGGCCGGTGACCAGCAGTCCGTTGGCCCGGGTCCGGTGCTCCGCTCCGACGATCTCCGGCACGCTGCTGCGCAGCGCCACCTGGGACAGGGTCGAGCAGCAGCCGGTGACGAGGGCAAGGCCGTAGAGCAGGGCGACCCGGGCGCCGTCCGGAGCCAGCAGCAGCACCACCAGGGCGGCGCCCTGGCAGACGTCGGCGCCGACCATCAGCCGCTTGCGGTCGAACGACGACACCAGGCGTCCGCTCACGAATCCGGAGGCCACTCCGGACACCAGTCGAACGGCCATGAACACCCCGGCCGCCAGGGCGCTGTGCGTCACGTCGTAGACGAACACGTTCAGCGCCACCATGTTCAGGTAACTGCCGTAGGCGGATATCGCGTTGCCCGCGACCAGCAGCCGGAAGTACCGCATCCCATCCCCCCTCTTTCCACCGACACGGACCCGCGGTCGTGTTCGTCGTCCGTGTGTCGCGCCAACATTTCCCATGGGTCACGCCGTTCACACCCGGCGCACGGGAACGGGTCCGACTTAAGGCCAGGTAGTCAAGGGGCCTGGTCGGGGGAGGGGAGCGGCCCGGCATCGCACGGCGAGACCGTCGAACTCAGCGAAGCAGAGATTGCGAAGACAATTTGTGGCCGCGGGACTTCCTGCCCGCTCGTGCCTGTGCGGTCGCTGCGGGGACCGCGGACGGGCGATGCGGTGGCGAATGCTCCGCCGGCGCGGCCATCGGCGCGGGTGGGTCGTACCCGTGCCCTCGTCCGCATGCGATTTCACCGATCGCCGACGCCCCGGGGCCGTCGTGAGACCGAGGTGGTGCGATCGCAGCGTGCTTGATAGTTGGCTGGAAAGTGGCTTCGGCTCTTCGGGGCCCGTGTCTGGATAGTGTCTGTTTATCGCGTTCTGACGCGGCCTCCGACGCGCTCCGTGCCTCTGCCGCACTGGTCAGGAGGTTGAGGGGGCCCGCCATCTCCTCTACCACAACCGGAAGTTGGAGCGGCTGGTTCACGACGAACTCGGGTTATCGGCGCACTGCGCAGCTAGTCAGATCTTCTCGCGCGCCAGTGTGGCTAGCATGAGCAGGTACCCGGTCGGAAGATCGTCGTCCTCTTGGCGCGCCCCCGTTCCGACCCGCGGCTGCCGTGAGTCGGCTGCCCGTTTCTCCTGATCTCATGGACCGAGGGACCGCAGCATGTCACTCCCCGCACCACTCAGTCAGCAACGGCCGACGAAGCCGCCGCGCACCTCGCCGACCATGCCCTTGGTCGTGCTGGTGCTTGGTGCCGCGGCCGGCGGCGTGGCTGTCGCCCTGGCGCCGTCCGGCGCCGGCGTCTGGGCGCTGACCGTGGTGGCGGTCGCCTGGGGGTGCGTGGCCGCGGCCGTCCTCGTCGGCCACCGGCTCGTCCGGCAGGCCCGGTGCGCGGCCGCCGCGCAGACCTCCGAGACCGGCCGTCTCAAGGCGCAGGCGGCGCAGCTGTCGGCGGAGACGGCGCACCTGGGCAACATGACGCTGCCCGCCGTGACCGACCGTCTGCGAGCCGGCATGAGCGCGGTCGACGCGCTGGGCAGTGTCCCCCAGCCGTCCGACCCGCAGCTGGGCCGGATCGTGTACTCCTTCGCCGCCGCCGTCGAGGAATGCGTGCGGCACGCGGCCGTCCTGGACGGCGAGTGCCGGCAGGCCCGGAACGAGTTGAACGAGGCGGTCGCCGCGCTGGAGCGGGTGACGCGGGAGACCCTGCCCGCCGCCGTCGCGGGACTGCGCGAGGGCCGGTCCGCCGACACGGTGCTCGCCGAACTCGACCTGCCGCGGCTGCCCATGGTCCGCAGCGCGACCGAGTCGTACGTTCGCGAACTCGCCCGCAGCGAGCGGCGCGCCGCCGCGGCACAGGCCGCCTCCGCCAAGGCGCTCAGCCGCGTCCAGGCCAAGTCCGTCAGCATGCTCGCCGACCTGCGCGACATGCAGGAACGACACGGTGAGGAGGTCTTCGGCGACCTGCTGAAGCTGGACCACAGCACCTCGCAGCTCGGCCTGATGACCGACCGGCTCGCGTTGCTCATGGGCGGACGGTCCAGCCGCGCCTGGAACAAGCCGATCGTGATGGAGAGCATCCTGCGTGGCGCCGTCGGCCGGATCGCCGCCTACCAGCGGGTGCGCCTGCACTGCTCCACCACCGCCGCGATCTCCGGCTTCGCCGCCGAGGGCGTCATGCATCTCCTCGCCGAACTGATGGACAACGCGGCGAACTTCTCCCCGCCCATCGACGAGGTGCACGTCTATGTCGAGGACCGCAGCGCCGGACTGGTCGTCACCATCGAGGACAGCGGCCTGAAGATGGCCGACGCGGCCATGCGTCGCGCCGAGGAGGCGGTGTCCGGCCGCATGACCGACCTCGCCTCGCTTCAGGGGACCCGGCTCGGCCTCGCCGTGGTCGGACGGCTCGCGGTGAAGTACGGCATCAGCGTCAACTACCGCCCCTCGTCGCGCGGCGGCACCGGCGTCGTCGTCCTGCTGCCCCCGCAACTGATCGCCCAGCGGCGCGACGCGGTGTCGAGCGGGGCTGTCGGCCACTCCGCCGCGGGGACCGTGCCCACGCCGGGCCCCGCCCCCGCCGCCTCGCCCGCCCCGGCCCCGGTACCCGAGCCCACCTCCCGCCCCGGCGTCCCGGAGCGGCCCGCCGCCCGGCCGGAGCTGACCGAGCAGGGACAGCCCCCTCGTGCCGCCGCCTCCACCCCGAACGGCCTGCCGGTACGCGCGCCCGGCCGCACCATGGCCGAGGCGGAGCGGGAGCGCGAGCAGCGCCGGTCGGCGTCCCCCGCGGTATCCGGGGCCGCGTCCGAGACGGCGGACGGAGACCGCCCGGAGCAGCGCCCGGCACGCGACGCCGGCGCACGGTTCGGCGCCTTCCACCGCGGGCGCCGGTCCGCGAGTGGCGCCGCCGGGCCGGACGCCCGGACCGAGTCCGAGCCGCCGCCCGCCCCGTAGCCGACGACCCCTTCTCCGCACGGCGCCCAGGGCGCCGGCGCCCGCTTCCCGCCCGAGTTCCTGAGATTGGAGGAACGGGCCGGTGACCGGTCAACCGGGTACCACCGTCCCCTCACCCATCATGCAGACCACCGACAACAGCCTCACCTGGCTCCTCCAGAATCTCCTGGAGCGTACCCCCGGCACCCGGCACGCTCTGGCGCTGTCCCGGGACGGCCTGAAGCTCTGCTGGACCGAACACCTGACGCTCGACCAGGCAGACCAGCTGGCGGCGATATGCTCCGGCATCCAGGCCCTGTCCCAAGGCGCGTCCGTGGAGTTCGGCGACGGCACCGGCGGCGTCCGGCAGTCCATGACCGAGTTCCACGGCGGCCTGCTGTTCATCGTGGAGGCCGGCGAGGGAGCGCACCTGGCCGTCCTCGCCGAGGAGGACGCCGACCCCGGCGTGGTGGGCCATCAGATGACGGAGCTGGTGGAGCAGATCGGCGAACACCTGCGCGCCGAGCCCCGAGAGCCCGTTCCCGGGAGTGCCGCGTCGTGATGCGCAAGCCCGTGGACACCGGTGACCCCGACCGGCTCTACACGGTCACGGCCGGCCGGAGCCGTGGCGACGACTCCTTCGACCTGGTCACCCTGATCGTCAGTGAGTGCCGGCCCACGGCGGGAATGCAGTCGGAGCACGCCCGGATCCTGGAGCTGTGCCAACACCCCACGGCCGTCGTCGAGATCGCCGCGGAGCTGAAACTGCCGATCACCGTGGTGCGGATCCTGCTCGGGGACCTGCTCGACACCGGCCGCATCACCGCCCGCCGGCCGCGTGCGGCGCGGTCCGTCGCCTCGCTTCCCGACTCCGCCTTTCTCAAGGAGGTGCTCCATGGGCTCCGCAACCTCTGAGCTTCCGTCCCACCGCACGCCACTGGCCGATGCGGCGGAGACCGGACTGAAGATCGTCATCGTGGGCGGTTTCGGTGTCGGCAAGACGACCCTGGTCCGCTCGGTGAGCGAGATCCGGCCGCTGAACACCGAGGAGGTGATGACGCAGGCCGGCATCGGCCTCGACGAGACCAGCGCGGTCGCGGCGAAGACCACCACGACGGTGGCGTTCGACTTCGGGCGGATCAGCCTCAACGAGCGCATGGTGCTGTACCTGTTCGGAGCGCCGGGCCAGGAACGCTTCTGGTTCCTGTGGGACAGCCTGTTCTCCGGAACGCTGGGTGCCGTGGTGCTCGTGGACACGCGTCGGATGAACGACTCCTGGTACGCGATAGACCGGCTGGAGCACCACAAGACGCCGTTCGTGGTGGCCGTCAACCGGTTCGACGACGACACCCACCGGTACTCCCTGGAGGAGATCCGCCAGGCGCTCGCACTGTCCGAGCGGGTGCCGATGGTCGACTGCGACGCGCGGGTCCGGCAGTCCGGCAAGGACGTGCTGATCACCCTCGTGGACCACCTGTACGAACTGGCGATGGCCCAGGAGGCGACACCGTGACCGATCCCTCTTCCGCGCGACAGGCTCCGCCGGGCTGCCCCGCCCACCCCGACGCGGTGCGGCTGGCGGGACTTGAGTACCAGCAGACGCCCTCGCAGATGTACCGCGCGCTGCGCAGCGAGCACGGCACGGTCGCGCCGGTGCTGCTCGACGGGGACATCCCGGCCTGGCTGGTGCTCGGCTACTCCGAAGTCACGTACGTGACCAGCCACGACGAGCTGTTCGCGCGGGACTCCCGGCGTTGGAACCAGTGGGAGAACATTCCGGCGGACTGGCCGCTGCTGCCGTACGTCGGCTACCAGCCCTCGGTGCTGTTCACCGAGGGCGACGAGCACCGGCGGCGGGCCGGAGTGATCACTCAGGCGCTGGAAGGCGTCGACCAGTTCGAACTGGCGCGCAACTGCCAGCTGATCGCCGACCAGCTCATCGCCGCCTTCGCGGGCAGCGGTCAGGCCGAGCTGATGACGGGATACGCGCACGCCCTGCCGATGCGTGCCGTGGTGCAGATGTGCGGGATGCCGACCTCCGGCGAGGACACCCGGCGTCTCGTCGAGGACCTGCGGATCTCGCTCGACGCCGCGGAGGGTGACGACCCGGTGGCCGCGTACGGGCGGGTGGGCGAGCGGCTCCGGCAGTTGGTGAAGGACAAGCGGGAAAGCCCCGGTCCGGATGTCACCTCGCGCATGCTGCTGCATCCGGCGGGACTGACGGACGAGGAGATCGTCCAAGACCTGATCTCGGTGATCGCCGCGGCGCAGCAGCCGACCGCGAACTGGATCTGCAACACGCTGCGGCTGTTGCTGACGGACGAGCGGTTCGCGGTGAACGTGTCGGGGGGCAGGCTCAGTGTGGGCGAGGCGCTCAACGAGGCGCTGTGGCTGGACACGCCGACGCAGAACTTCATCGGGCGCTGGGCCGTTCGGGACACCCAGCTGGGCGGGCGGCAGATCCGGGCGGGGGACTGTCTGGTGCTGGGGCTGGCCGCGGCCAACACCGATCCGCAGATCTGGCCCGATTCGCACGTGGGCGCGGAGAACTCCGCGCACCTCTCGTTCAGCAACGGTGAGCACCGCTGCCCCTATCCGGCACCGCTGCTCGCGGACGTGATGGCGCGGACGGCGGTGGAGACGCTGCTGGAGCGGCTGCCCGACCTGGTGCTGTCGGTCGAGCCGGAGACGCTGACGTGGCGTCCGTCGGTCTGGATGCGAGGGCTGACGGCGCTGCCGGTGCGGTTCACGCCGGTGGTGCAGTAGGGCGGGCGCTCGATGATCAGGTAGGACGGGCGCCCTGTCCCGCCCGGCGGTTGCGGCGGCACGGGCACATGGGCCCCTGGGCGGGGCCCATCGCCTCGGCGGTGGCGCCGGTCAGGCGGCCGTCACGGGCGTGAACCGCACCGGCAGGCGCTGCGGTCCGCGGGTGAAGACGCCTTCCTCGACCGGGTCGAAGCCGTCTGCGAGACGCATGTCGGGCATGGCGTCCAGCAGTTGGCTGACACCGATCTCGACCTCCGCCTTGGCGAGCAGCGCGCCGACGCAGAAGTGCCGGCCGAGCGCGAAGGCGAGGTGGTCGGCGGCGGCGGAGAAGGCGGTCGTCGTGGTCAGGTCGTCACGGAAGATGTCGAAGCGGTCGGGATCGCGGTAGCGGCTCTCGTCCCGGTTGGCGGCGCCTATCAGGCAGGTGACGGTGACGCCGGCGGGTATGGTGCCGCCGCTGAGCTTCACCTCGGTCGCGGACTGCCGCATGATCATGTGGACGGGCGGGGTGTACCGCAGGGTCTCGGCGAAGGCCCGCGGGATCAGGTCGCGGTCCGCGCGGACGGCGGCGAGCTGGTCGGGGTGGCGGAGCAGGTTCGCGAAGATGCTGGCGATCGCCTTGTCGGTGGTCTCGCCGCCGGCGGCGAGCAGCAGGCTGCAGAAGGCCTTGATGTCCTCGTCGCTCATCCGCACTCCGTCGACCTCGGCGGTGCACAGCGTGGACAGCAGGTCGTCGCCCAGGCTTTCGCGACGCTCCCGGATGATCGGCAGCATGTACTCGGCGAACTCGACACGGGTCCGCTCGCCCGCCGCGGCCACCTCAGGGTCGCCCGAGAGGTTGCCGAGGAAGGCGATGACGGTCGTGTACCAGCGGTGGAAGCGCGCGTGGTCCGCCTTGTCGAGCCCCAGCATGTCGGCGATCACGTTGACCGGGAAGCGGGTGGCGTAGTCGTTGACCAGGTCGGCGGAGCCGGAGTTCCGGAAGGCGTCGATCAGTTCGCGCGAGTTGCGCTCGATGACGGGGAGGAACTTCTCCTGGAGGTCGGCGCCGCGGAAGGCGGGAGCGACGAGGGCGCGGCGCACGGCGTGCTCACGGCCGCTGAGCTGGAGGATCGTCCTGCCGTGCACGGGCTCGATCTGCCAGTCGTAGTTGTCGGTGGTGAACTCGCCGTTCTTGTCCTTGAAGACGCGCTCGACGTCCTCATAGCGCGAGATGATGTAACTCTGCGTCGCCTCATGCCAGATGAGGGGCGCGGCGTCGTGCATCAGACGGTACGCCGAGTAGGGGTCCGCGGCGAATTCAGGCGAGAGGATGTCGGGCACCTGCGCGGTGGGCATGGGGCTCCCTCAGGGTCAGTGACTGGTGTGCGTCACACGGTAGTTGAATAATGATCAGCTGAAGCGGTCCTCACCGCCACCAGAGTCGGAGAGATCCTGGAACCGACAGGGAGGACCCCGACGATCCGTCCCCCGGACACCGCCCGCTCCGATCCCGGACGTGCGGGCGATGCGAACCGGCCACCGCCCGAACAGGACTGCCGTGTGCTGTGCCGGGTTTCCGGTCGGGCGGTTGCGGCGAACGAGTGTGTGTGCACGCCTCCAGGGGCGGTTCCTGTCGCCCTCGCTGGCGCGTTCGACTCGCCGTCCGTCCGAAGTGGCACAGCGTGTTCCGCTTCGCCGCACCGGCCTGGCCCCAGAACGATCGAGAGCGGCGCGGTCCGGCTCGGCTTCTGGATCCGGCGGGCCCGTGCCGCACCGTCGACGAAGGCTCGCTGCCGGATCCGAGAAGGGCACCATGCATTTCAGTCCCCATGAGCAGGAGCGCCTGCTGGTCCATGTGGCGGCCGGTGTGGCGCGGCAGCGCAGGGAGCAGGGCATCAGGTTGAACTATCCGGAGACGATGGCGTTGCTCACCGCCCACGTCTACGACCAGGCCCGGATCGGCCGGAGCGTCGGCGAAGGGGCTGGTCGACACGCAGGTCTTCGTCATCGACGTCGCGAGCGGTGACGACATCCCGCGCAAAGGCGGTCCCGGCATCACCACCGCCGACCTCCTCGTCGTCAACAAGACCGACCTCGCGGCGTACGTCGGCGCCGACCTCGGCGTCATGGCCCGGGACGCTGCCGAGCGGCGCGGCGGCCTCCCTGTCGTGTTCACCTCCCTCACCGACGACGACGGCGTCAGGCCCGTCGCCGACTGGGTGCTCGAACGTCTCGCCGCTTGGCGCCGGGCGACCACGTGGCCCGAACCCGCCGTCACCGCGCACCGACCGGGCCGGCAGGAGAGATGAGTACGCTCGCCGACGACCGCATGACGCCCCTCACCGCGGCCTCTTCGGACACCTCCGGCGTCGTGGCCACCGCACGGGTGCGTGCCGCCCACAACGGCCGCACCACCACCCTCCCGCTGCTCAGCGGTGACGGCCCCTTCCACCTTCAAAGACTCCGCCCCCGCGGCGACCTGGCCCGCGTCGACGTCATCGGCGCCATGAGCGGACCTCTCGGCGGCGACCGGCTCGCCCTGCACACCGACGTCGGCCCGCGTGCCCGCCTTCGGATCACCTCAGCCGCTTCCACCATCGCCCTGCGCGGCCCCACCGAGGACGCCGCCACCTACGACATCCGCCTCACCGTCGGCGACGACGCCACCCTGCACTGGCTGCCGCGGCCCCTGATCAGCACCGCCGGCAGCAACCTCCGCCAGACCTGCACCGTCGACCTCGCCCTCACCGCCCGTCTCATCCTCAGGGACGAACAGGTCATCGGCCGCACCGGCGAGACCAGCGGCCGGCTGAGTACGCGCCTCACCGTGCGCCGCGCCGGCCGCCCCCTGCTCGACCAGCACACCGGCTACGGCGACCCGCACCCCGCCTGGGACGGCCCGGCCGTCGTGGGCGCGTACCGCGCCTGCGGCCAACTGCTCGTCGTGGACCCGTCCCTCACCCCGGGGGCCTTCCCTCCGGTCCTCCTCGGCGACCCCGGCACCGAGGCCCGGGGCGTACTGGTCCCCCTGGCCGGCCCGGCCCTGCTCGCCACCGTGGTGGCCGACACGGCCACCGGGCTGCGCCGCCTCCTCGACGAGGCACTGCGACGAGCGCTCACCCCATAGGAGAGGAAGGGCGCAGACCTTGAGCCGGTGCGCCGACCCGGGCAAGGGGGAGCAGGAACGGAAGGCTCGGGTGAAGTCCGTCCGGGACGCGTGAAGTTCGCCGGGAGGGACGAACACGGGTCCACCAGGGGGCGACAGCCGTCGGCCGGACGCGTCGGCGCGGTGCCGAACGACGCGCTGCGAACTTCGCTCCCGAAAACTGCTGTTGACATCGTTGACAGGTCGTAAGCCCACGGGCTTCACTCGACACTTGTGGATGGCAACGTTGTCAGGGTGTTCGACCGAGCTGCCCGGCACCGTGGCCCCTCACGACGTCCCTGTCCTTCGGCACATCAGCACCTGTGCGAAGCACGAAACGCTGCGGAGGCAACCCGATGGTCCGACCCCGACGTTCAGCCGCGCCACGTAACCGAAAGAGACTTCGCCAACGCCTGGCCGTGATCTCCGTCCTGGGGATCGCGGCACTCCCGCTCCCGGCGATCGGGGACGCCCATGCCGCGAGTGCCGCACCACCGGCCCTGGTGAAGGATCCCGCGTCCCTCGTCAACCCCCTGATCGGCACCTCCGGAGAGGTGGACACCTTCCCCGGCCCCGACATGCCGGCCGGGATGGTGCAGTGGGGTCCGGACACGACGCCGGACCGGCCCTCGGGCGGCGGATACGAGTACAACGACAACAAGATCTCGGGCTTCAGCCTCACCCATGTCTCCGGACCCGGCTGCGGCGTCGCGGGCGACCTCCCGGTTCTTCCGGTGACCGGCACGCTCTCGGGCAACCTCGGCAACGCGTCCGCGGGCTTCCGCCACGCCGACGAGCAGACCGGCATCGGGTTCTACAAGGTCACCGACGCGAGCGGCGTCACGACCCGGCTGACCGACACCACCCGCGCGGGCCTCGGCTCCTTCACCTTCCCGGCGGGCAGCCGGGCGAACCTGCTGTTCAAGCTCAGCGGGGGTGCCACACAGGTGGACGGGACCCGCGTCCAGGTGGTGAACAAGAAGGAGATCAGCGGCGCCGTCGACAGTGGTCACTTCTGCGGTGCGAAAAACCGGTACACCCTGCACTTCGACATCAAGTTCGACCGGCCGTTCACCAGCAGCGGCACCTGGATCGGCGGCACCATCAACCCCGACGCGACATCCTTGAAGGCCGGCAAGGTCCGGCAGGAGCTGCGGACACACCCGTCGAAGCGGCTGAAGGAAGAGCACTTCACCGTTCCCGCGGCCCCGTCCCCGACCGTGCACGACAACGCCGGCGGGTCCTCCGGTACGCCGGCCCCGGCCCCGAGCGCCGGCGCCACGCCCTCCACGTCGGCCACGGGCAAGGCCGCCCAGCCGCCCACCACGGGCGCGAACGGGATGTACCTGACCTTCGACACCTCCTCCGACCCCACGGTGAGAGCGAAGGTCGGCATCTCGTACACCAGTGACGCCAACGCGGCGGACAACCTCACCACCGAGATCAAGGGCTGGAACCTCGACGCGGTGGAACAGGCGAACCACGACGCCTGGAACGCGGTGCTGGACAGGGTCCGGATCGGCGGCGGCACCCCGGACCAGCAGGTGCAGTTCTACACGGCGCTCTACCACGCGCTGCTGCACCCGAACGTGTTCTCGGACGCCAACGGCCAGTACATGGGCATGGACAACCAGATCCACAAACTGGCCAAGCACCAGCGGGCCCAGTACGCCAACTACTCGGGCTGGGACACCTACCGCTCCCAGACCCAGCTGATGGCGCTGGTCGAGCCCAGGGTCGCCGACGACGTCGTCACCTCCATGCTCAACGGCTACGACCAGACGGGTCTGCTCCCCAAGTGGGCCTCCAACAACGGCGAGAGCTACGTGATGGTCGGCGACCCGGCGGCCGGCATCATCGCCGGCGCGTACGCCTTCGGCGCCCGTGGCTTCGACACGGGCAAGGCCCTCGCCGCCCTGCGGCACGAGGCCACCGCCCCGAACAACGACCGCCCCGGCGAGTCGGTGCGGGACGCGAAGGGCTACCTCCCGCTGGACGAGAACGACTACGGGTGCTGCAACTTCTACGGCCCGGTCTCCACGCAGTTGGAGTACGATTCCGCCGACTACGCCCTCGCCGCCTTCGCCAAGTCGCTGGGCAGGACGGCCGTCTACCGGAAGTTCGCCACCCGTGCCCAGGACTGGATGAACGTCTTCAACCCGCAGACCGGCTATATGCAGGCGAAGGACAAGGACGGTCAGTTCGCGGGCGGTTTCACCCCCGGTACCTCCAGCGGCTTCGTCGAGGGCACGTCCGCCCAGTACACGCCGATGGTGCCGTTCAACCTGAGGCAGCTCATCCAGGCGCGGGGCGGTGACAAGGCGTACTCCTCCTTCCTGGACAGCCTGCTCGACAACATCACCGATCCCGGCAACACCGATGCCAACCTGAGCAACGAGCCCAGCGTGGAGATCCCCTGGGAGTACGCCTACACGGGTCAGCCGTGGAAGACCCAGGAGGCCGTCCGAGCGGCCCAGCGGAACCTGTACTTCAACGCCCCGGTCGGCTCGTTCGGCAACGACGACCTCGGCGCGATGAGCTCCTGGTACGTCTGGTCCGAGCTGGGCATGTACCCCGAGACCCCGGGCACGGACACCCTGGTACTCGGCAGCCCGGCATTCCCCGTGGCGAAGGTGACGCTCGCGGGCGGCAAGACGGTGCGGATCAACGCACCGCAGGCGGCGCCCGACGCCCCGTACGTGCACTCCCTCGACGTCAAGGGCAAGGAGTGGAGAACCTCCTGGCTGACGTACGAGCAGTTCAAGGGCGCGGGCACCCTGGACTTCACCCTCGGCACCCGTCCGGACGAGTCCTGGGCCTCCGGCCCGTCGGCGGTGCCACCGTCGGACACCACGGGCGGGGACCGCGTCCTGGCCGCGGCCGGCCCGTCCAGCGACGGCCTGGTGCTCCAGCCGGGTACGTCCGGTGACGGCACCCTCGACCTCACCAACCTCGGCGGCGAGGACGCCACCGTCGACTGGAAGGCGACGGCGCCATCGGGCGTCACACTCGACCCCGCGTCCGGCTCGGTGAAGGTGCCCGCCTCGGGCAGCGCCGAGGCGAAGGTCCATGTGACGGCGGGCGCGGGCGAAGGGACGTTCCCCGTCACCTTCGCGTTGACCGACCACGGCACCGGGGCGGCGCTGAACGGGGCGGCCCTCCGGGTCGCAGTGGCCAAGGCCGGCGAGCTGTGGCCGTACGACACCAACGAAGGCGTCTACCCCGACGGCGCGACCTTCTCCGGCGGCTTCGACAACGGCGGCTGGGCCTTCTCGCAGAACGCGCTGTCGGCGGCCGGAGTCACGAGCGGCTCCACCATCACGGTCGACGGCGTCTCCTACACCTGGCCGACGGTGGCGTCCGGTCGGCTGGACAACCTGGAGATGGCCGGCCAGACCATCCCGATGCCGGCCGGTACGTCGGGAGCGTCGCTGGGCCTGCTGGGCACGGCGACCGACGCGCCGACCGACGGCAGCGGAGTCTCGGGCACGATGACCGTCACCTACACCGACGGCACCACGTCCGAGGCGACGGTCGGCTTCTCGGACTGGACGCTCAACGCCGGTTCGAGCAAGCCGATGGCGGGTGACACCACGGCCGTCACGACGGGCTACCGGAACACCGGCAGAGGCGGCAGGGACGGCGTGAAGACCTACGTCTTCGCCACCAAGGTCCCGCTCGACGCGTCCAGGCAGGTGGCGTCGATCACCCTGCCGGTGACGGGCTCGACGGGCAGCGCCCATCTGTTCGCCTACGGCTTCGGCCGGTGAGACCGGGCAGACGCTGACGGGCCGGTTCCCGCGGTGCGAGCCGCGGGAACCGGCCCACCCGGCGTGTGAGCCGTGGCCGGGGAGGCCGTACGTCCTTGCTCGGCCACGCCCTTGACGGAGCGTGAACAGCGGGGTGCCGTCCCGTCGGGGCGCCGGCGGGCCGGCTCATGTCCGTGCGTCAGTGGCCGGCTTCGCGTCCGGGTGCAGGGCGGCGCGGGTGAGGGACGTCGCGGTCGCCACGACGCTGGCGATGGCGTCCTGCGGGTCCAGGCCGTACAGGTCGGTGAGGTTGAAGAGCGCCTCGGCGCTCACCACCACGGCAAGGCCGCGTCTGAGTTGCTCCAGCGCGGGGGGATCGATCGCCGCGGCCACCGCCTGCGGGGCCAGCGCGTGGTCGATCAGCCCGAAGCGCAGGCCGGGCCGGGCGGACCGTTCGGGCCGGGCGATGGTTCCGGCGATCATGGCGCGGACCACGCCCTGCCGGGCCAGCACGTGGCGCAGCAGGAACTCGGTCGCGGCGGCGACGCGTTCCACCGGATCGGTGGAGTGCTCGACACCGGCGAGAGCCTCGTCCGGATCGGGGAGCTGGCCGGCCATGGCCTCCTGCAGGAGGCTGACGAGATCGGGGAAGTAGCGGTAGGCCGTGGCCTCGGAGACGAGGGCCGCCACGGCGATTTCGCTCATGGTGACCTCGCGTCCGGTGCGGCTCAGTTCGGCCGCGGCCTGGACGATCGCCCGACGCGTACGCAGCTTCTGGTTCGCGCGGCCGGTCATGCCGGAGGTCGGCGAGGTCGGCGAAGTCGGCGGGGACATGGATCCACCTTTCGGTCCGCGGCGGGGAATCGTCCTTCCTGTGAGGAAGACTTGCATCATACGATGCGACCAGCCTATTTTCATGCGAGCTAACTCTCATGAAGGAGCCTGGTCATGAACAGCGTCGCGATCATCCCTCCTGACGGCGGCGAGGTGATCCAGTTGGGGCCGGCGAGGATACGCATCCTGGAGGACGGCGGCACGACCGAGCACCGCCTCGGGATCGGCGAGATCACTCTCGCCCCGCGCAGCGCCGGCCCGCCCCAGCACCGCCACGCCGAACACGACGAGGGCTTCTACGTGGTCTCCGGCACGGCCCGGTTCACCGTGGGCCACGACGAGCACGAGGCGCCCGCCGGAACACTGGTGATGGTCCCGCCGGGCGTACCGCACACCTTCGCGAACCCCGGCGAGGAGCCGCTGGTGATGATCAACACCTTCACCCCCGACCTGTATGTGCAGTACTTCCGGGACCTGCGCGACGCGGCGACGCGGGACGGGGAGCTGACGGGCCCGGCCACCGTGCGCGTCATGGCCCGGTACGCGACCGCGCCCGCCGCGGAGTACGACTGACCCGCCGCGGCCGCCGGCCCGTGCGTGCGGTGCTCCCGGGGGCCCGGCGACGCGGTCGGGTTCAGGCCGCGGCCGACCGGTTCGCCACGGTCTCGGCGAAGTCGCCGATGGCGCCGAGGGTGCGCCCCGGCTGCTCGATGTGCGGGAAGTGCCCGGCCTCGGGGATCGACGCGAAGTGGCCGTTGGGGAAGGAATCGGCGTAGTCGCGGCCGTAGGTTGCGGAGGCGATACCGTCCTGCTCGCCCCAGACGACCAGCACCGGCACGCCGACACGATGCAGGCGACCGCGCAGCTTCGGGTCGTGCGAGAACTTCTCACCCCCGTAGAGCGCCAGGGCCCGCTGGTTGGCGGCCCCCTGGGCCCGCTGCTCGTCACTGAGGGAGGAGAAGTCGGGGCGGAGGGCCGGATCGGCGAATGACAGCTCGGCGATCTCGGCCGGCGCCAGGGCGCGGGTGTCCACGACCGCGTCCTCCTTCCGCGCCGCGTGGATGCCCACCGCGTTGAGCAAGGTGAGACTGCCTATGCGGGCCCTGGTGTCGCGCAGGGCCATCTCGGAGGCGACCCAGCCGCCGAGCGAGCTGCCGATCACCATGACGTCGCTCAGGCCGAGGGCGTCGAGCAGGTCCAGGTAGGCGACGGCGAGGTCGGCCGGCGTATCGCACCACTCCGGGCGGGGCGTCCCCTGGAACCCCGGGTGGGTCGGGACGACGGTGTACGCGTGCTCGGTCAGCGCGCTCGCCAGGCCGGTCATCGTCCGGGGGCCCGCGCCGCCGTGCAGCAGGAGGAAGCCCCTGCCCCCGGAGTCGCCGCCGCGCTCTTCGATGGTCACGGACAGGCCGCCCGGGAGGTCGACGGTCCGGGTGTCGCCGGTGGGAACAAGAGAGGTCATTGCCGCGCCCTTCGTGAGAACTGACTCTCATGAATATAGACGGGTCGCATTCGTGATGCAAGTCGACTCTCATGACGAGGGTGCCTTCCCGTTGGTCGTATGGGGGTCCTCCGCGGGGGCGTGCCGGGGGAGGAGGCGGACGGTGGGGCGCAGGGACGGTGGGGCGCAGAGGGTGACGGCGGCACGGCGCCCGGCCGCGGACCGGGCGTTCTCGTGTGCTGTTCGTGGCGGGACGGCCATCGGCTACGGTTCGGGAACCGTCGGCGGCGACGGGGGATGTCAGGGGGCGTACGTGCGGGAGCTGGGACCGGGTCGGGTCAGACTGCTCCGGGCGTGGTCGCAGGGCGTGGGGGGCGCGTGGCGCGCGGCGTCCGTGGCCGCTGTTCTGGAGCGCTGTCTGGCCGTGCAGGCGCAGGATCTGAGGGCGGCCGCGCTCGGGGTCAGGGCGCGCGGCTCCGGGCTGACCGAGGCGGACGTGTACCGGGCGCTCGGCATCGAACGCACTCTGGTCCGGGGCTGGTTCATGCGCGGCACGCTGTACCTGGTCCCGGCCCGTGACGCGGCCTGGCTCCGCGAACTGCTCGCTCCGCTACTGCTGCGCCGCAGCGAGCGCCGGTACCGGGAGCTGGGGCTCGGACCCGCCGAGCTGGAACGGGGGGAGCGGGTGATCGCCGAGGCGCTCGCCGGCGGTCCGCTGACCCGGGACGAACTCGCGGCGCGGATGACCGAGGCGGGCCTCGACGCCTCCGGGCAGGTCCCGTTCCACCTCGTCCGCCGATCCGCTCTCCTCGGTACCGTCTGTTTCGGTCCGGTCCGGGAGGACGGCTCCGCCACCTACGTCCTCGCGAACGACTGGCTGCCCGCCTTTGCCGGACCTTCCGGCCCCGCCGCGGTCGAAGAGCTGCTGCGCAGGTATCTGGCGGCCCACGGACCGGCGACCGCGGCCGACTTCGCCACCTGGTCCGGGCTCGGCCTGCCCGCCGCCCGCTCCGCGTGGCGGGAACTGCTCGGGGCCGGTCTGATCGAGCCGTGCCGCGTCGGCGACCTGGACGGGCACGCGCTGCCGGCCGGCGCGCCGCCCGGCCCGGAGCCGGTGGGCGACGTCCGCTTGCTGCCGGCCTACGACAACTACCTGGTGGGATTCACGGATCGCCGGCTGTCCGTCGAGCCCGAGCACGAGCGCAGGGTCTGGCCGGGCGGCGGTCGGATCAGCCCCACCATCGTGGTGGACGGCCTGGTCCGCGGGGTCTGGCGCCGGGACCGGACACGTGCCGTCGCCCTGGAGCCGTTCGACGGCGTTCTGGACGGTGCGGGCCCGGCGGCCCTCGACGCGGAACTCCACGACATCGCCCGGTTCCTCGCCGCATGACCCCCGGCCAACCGCGCGGGACCTCCTGCTGCCCGAGCCGCCGCGCCCCTCGGCCCGGGTGAGCACGGCCGCGTCGGTCGCCGCCCCGGCTCCGGAGGCCGTCGAGGAGACCGCGGCTCCGGGGGCCGTCGTCGACGGTACGGCGCGGTACGGGGAGGCCGTCGCGAGAACTGGGCGGGATCGGGGGGCTACCGAAGGCACTGGGCCGGAGCCGGGAGCCGTCGAGGACACGTTCCCCCCTGCGGAGACCGTCGAGGACACGGTCCCCCCTGCGGAGACCGTCGAGGACAGCGCGCCGGAGTTGCCGGAGCGGGTCCGGCACGTCTGGCGGGAGGTCCTGGGCACGGACGACGTGCGTCCGCGCAGCGACTTCTTCGATCTGGGCGGCCACTCCTTCGCCGCGCTCAAGGTGCGCCGGCTGCTCGGGGGCGGCGTACCGCTCGCCGAGCTGTTCCGCCACCGGACCGCCGCCGCGCTCGCCGCCTACCTGGCCGACGGGGCGCGGCCGTCGACCGACCACCTCCTTTTCCGGCGTGCCGACGGAGCACCGCCGCGCCCCCGGACGCGACGGCGGCCACCCCACGACCGCGAACCGGTCCACCGCCTCCCGGAGATCAGGCCGGAGGCCGGCGTCGCCGGCCTCGACCCGGCGGGGTCACCGCCCACCTCGCCCCGGCCCGACTCCGGCGAGGTCCGGGCGGTCAGGTCCGGGCGGTCAGGCGGCGCAGGTGGCGTTCCAGGCCGTGGTGGACCGCCGCGGCGTGCTCGAAGAGGTAGAAGTGGCCGCCCGGGAACTCGGTCGCGCCGAGGAACTCGGCGCAGTGGTCCGTCCAGGCGGCCATGTCACCAGGGGTCACGATCGGGTCGGTGGTGCCGCAGTAGGCCGCGACCGGGCAGGGTGCCGGTTCGCCGTCCTCGCGCAGGCTGCCGGCGGCCAGGAAGTCCGCGCGCAGCGCCGGCATGATCGAGGCCAGGGTGGCCGCGTCGAGTGCCGTCCCCTCCGGCATCAGTCCGAGCCGGGCCACCCGGGCGAGGAGCTCGTCGTCCGACATGGTGGCGACCCGGGCGAGGTCGGCAGCCGGTTCCAGCGCCGGGGCCCAGGCCGAGACGCCCAGCAGCGCGGGCGCCGGCAGGCCGTCGGCCGCGGCGGCCACGGACAGGCGGTAGGCGAGCAGAGCGCCGAAGCTGTGGCCGAACAACAGATACGGGCGGCCGTCGAGTTCGGCCTCGAACGCCGTCAGCAGCGCTTCCACCAGGGGTGTCACATCGGTGAACGGCTCCTCCCCGAACCGCTCCTGACGTCCGGGCAGTTGCAGGGTGCGTACCTCCATGGTGGAGGGCAGGGTGGCGGCCCAGGCCTGGTAGGCGGGGGCCGTGCCGCCGGCGTGCGGGAAGAGGAACACCTGGTGATCGGCGTTCGGATCGGCTCCGGAGCTGGTGAACCAGCGGGCGCGCCGGGTGGTTTCGGTCGTCATGGGCTCTCCTGATCCGTCTGGCGGGCCTTGGACACCAGGACGTCCGCGAACTCCCGCAGGTGGGTCTCCGGTCGCAGCGATCCGATGCGGAGCACGATGTGGCGGGCGCCCGCCCGCACGTAGTCGGCGAGGCGCTGGGCGCAGTACTCGCTGGGGCCCCAGGCGTAGGTCTGGACGGCGGACATCTGCTCCAGGGTGCGGCCGTAGCAGAGCTCCAGGTAGTCGTCGAGTTCGACCCTGGCCCGCCGCTCGTCGGGGCCGACCGTGACCGTCAGGTAGAGGGCCGGGGTGACCGCGCCGGCCGGGCGTCCCGCGCGCCGGCACAGGTCCTCCAGGCGCCGCCGGGCACCGGCGTAGGCCTCGGCCGAGGTGCGGAAGGGCAGCCAGCCGTCGTAGCGGCGGGCCGCCCGCTCCAGCCCCCCTGCGGTGTCGTCGGCGGCGAGCCACAGCGGCGGCCCGTCGGGTACGGCGGGGCGGACCAGCCGGTCGAGGCCCTCCGCCCGCCAGTGCCGGCCCGCGAAGCGGTTCGGCGCGCCGGGCCGGGTGCTGCTCCAGGCCGTGCGCCACAGCTCGGTGATCTCGTCCAGCCGGCCCGCCCGGTCGCCCGCCCCGGCGCCGACGGCGGCCAGTTCCTCGTCGGTCTCCGGCGCCGGGAAACCCGCACCCACCCCCAGCACGAGCCGGCCGGAGCTGACGTGGTCCAGGCTGCTGACCATGTTCGCCGCCACGAGCGGGTGCCGCAGCGCCGGCGTCAGGGCCGCGGTGCCCAGGAGCACGCGGCGGGTCACGGCGCCCACGGCGGACAGCGCCACCAGCGGGTCGAGCCGAGGGCGCGCGGTGAGCGAGTCGCCCGTCCACAGGGAGTCGAAGCCGAGGCCCTCGGCCCGTCGCGCGAAGTCCAGCAGGGGCGAGGCGCCGTACTCGCCGAGGATCGCCTGCTCCCGGGTCGGCAACAGCACCCCCACGCGGAGCGGCTGACGGGCTGCCCCCATCGCGCACCTCTTTCCCGGATCGTGGTCAGCGGTCCCGTCGATCCAACCCGGCGCGCCTGACAGATTCCTGATCGACCGATGAAAGAAGGGCGCCCGGTGCGGTGGCGCCGAGACGGGTGATGAACCGGTCGCCCGCCCCGTCATATCAATTACCTGCGGGGTATTCGGAAAACCGTTAATGCGCTGCCTGAATCGGCCATGGCTAGGCTCGATAACCCGCACGTGGGCGTGGTCGACGCGTGCGTTTGCTGCCCGAGATGCACCGATCCGTCCAGATATAAACATCGAAAATCAGCTTCGTTGCAGTGGACATGCACTGGCCTGGATGCGACGACTGTCTCTTCTTGGTACTTGCGGCTGCGAACATGTCCGGAGTCAATAAAAGGAACCGCGCACGGCAGGGGAGAAAAAGTGATCAATTATTCGCAGTTAGAGGACGAGCAGCCGAACAACGGTATGAGAGTGCCGTCCGGCTCCCAGGTGCCGGCCACTTCCGGGACCGCTCCGGTCTTCACGTTCCTGGGGCCGCTGGAGGTGCGCGCGGGCGACCGTACGCACACCGTCGGCGGGAACCGGCAGCGCGCCCTGCTGGCGGCGCTGCTGGTGAGCCCGGGCCGCCCGCTGGCCGCCGAGCAGCTGTACACCGAACTGTGGGGGGAGAACCCGCCGCCCACCTTCGAGAACTCGCTGCAGGCCCACGTCTACCGGTTACGCCGGACCCTCCAGCAGCTGGCGGGCCCGCACGGCCGCGCACCCGAACTGCTCACCCGCTCGTCGGGGTACGTCCTGGAGCTGGGCGGCCAGGAGACCGACGCCGCGGCCTTCCGCCGGCTGGTCGGCCAGGCCCGCGCCCGCGCACGGCACAGCCCCGAGGAGGCGCACCGGCTGCTCGGCCAGGCGCTGGCGCTCTGGCGCGGCGCGCCCTTCCAGGACGTCAACCAGGGTCCGATGTCGCAGAGCGTGGCGCTCGCGCTGGAGGAGGAGCAACTGTGCGCCGTCGAGGACAAGCTCTGGCTGGAGATCCAGCTGGCGGACCCCGTGCACATCATCAGTGAGCTGAAACGCATGCGCACCATCCACCCCTGGCGCGAGCGCCTGACCGAGATGCTCATGGTGGCCCTGTACCGGACCGGACGGCAGGCCGAGGCCGTGGAGACCTTCAACAGCACACGGCGCCGGCTGGCGAACGAGCTGGGCATGGAGCCCTCGCTCAAGCTGCGCGAACGGCTGCGGGAGATCCTCAACCAGGCACCCTCGCTGGACGCGGCCGTGCCCGCGTAGGCGCCCGAAGGTCTCGACGAGACGAGGCTGCGGCAGTACGCCCGGAATCCGCCGGGGGCGTTCTGCCGCAGCCTCGTCGCATGCTGTCCGCGGGAAACTCTGCGCCGGGTCCGAAAATCCGCTGCCGCGTCAGCGGCGCGTCAGCGCGCTGCGCCAGAATATTTCACGCGCATACCCGTACCCGAGTGGGAGAGTTGTTCCCTGCGTCCCTCCTCTTTGCGATCGAAGAGGAGTAAATCCGGTTTCCCTTTTTCTTTTTCCGCTTCATCAAAGGCGTTATCTCGTTACGACTCATCAGTCTCCCTTCAGTCGTCGATCAGCAGCGCTGGTCAAGGTGGACGGCGAAAGAAGGACGACGAAGGGATGACTGTGGACGAGGACTTCGAGATCGTCATCATCGGAGCCGGGATGTCGGGCCTCGGCATGGCCGCCCGCCTCAGGGAAGCCGGACGGCACGACTTCACGGTGCTGGAGAAGGCCGCCTCCCTCGGCGGGACCTGGCGCGAGAACACGTACCCCGGCGCGGCCTGCGACGTGCAGTCCCACCTCTACTGGTACTCCTTCGGCGAGCAGCCCGACTGGAGCCGCACCTACGCCGGGCAGCCGGAGATCCTGCGCAACCTCAAGCGGTTCGCCACGAGCCAGGGACTGACGGAGCACATCCGCTTCGGCACGGAGGTCACCCAGGCCACGTGGTCGGACGAGGACGGCCGCTGGCTCCTGCGCACCTCGCACGGCGCACGGCTGCGGGCCCGCGTCCTGATCACGGCGTGGGGGCAGCTGGACCGGCCGGCCTGGGCGCGCATCGAGGGCGCGGACGACTTCGCCGGGACCCAGGTGCACACGGCGCGCTGGCCCGAGGCGCTGGACCTGACCGGCAAGCGGGTCGCCTGCATCGGCAGCGCGGCCAGCGCCGTCCAGCTGGTGCCCGCCATCGCGGAGACCACCGAACGGCTGACGGTGTTCCAGCGCTCCGCCAACTACCTGCTCCCGCGTCAGGACCAGGCCCTGGGCGACGACGAGCGTGCCGCGCTGCGCGCCGAGCCGCACCGCTACGCCGCGCTGCGCGAGGGCCTGTACCGGGAGCGCGACGGCTGGGCCGCCGGCCTGCGGGACGACGGCAACCCGGTGCGCGAGCAGTTCCTCGGCGTGGCGGCGGAGCACCTGGCCGCACAGGTCGCCGACGGACGGCTGCGCGAGCGGCTGACCCCCGACTACGCGTTCGGCTGCAAGCGGGTGCTGATCAGCGACGACTACTACCCGGCGCTGTGCCGCGACGACGTCGAGCTGGTGACGGAGCCCATCGCGCGGATCGAACCGGAGGGCATCCGCACCACGGACGGGCGGCTGCACGGCCTCGATGTGATCGTGCACGCCACCGGCTTCCAGCCGCTCGACCGCACCGGCGGCGTGGAGATCGTCGGACGCGACCTGCTGACGCTGCGCGACGCCTGGAAGGAGGGGCCCGAGGCGTACCTCGGCATGGCCGTCAGCGGCTTCCCCAACATGTTCATGCTCTACGGCCCGAACACCAACCTGGGCCACCACTCGATCCTGTTCATGGTGGAGTGCCAGATCGCCTACGTGCTCCAGGCCCTCGACGCCGGCCCGGACCGCGTCCTGGACGTCGACTCGGAGGTGCAGCGGCGCTACAACGAGCGGCTCCGGCAGGACCTCGCGGGCACCGCCTTCGCCGCCGGCTGCGGGAGCTGGTACAAGACGAGCGACGGCCGCGTGGTCAACAACTGGCCCGGCAGCATCGAGGACTACCGCGAGCGCACCGCCCGCTTCGCGCCGCAGGACTACACCGGATAGTCCCGCGCGCTCCGGCAGACGGAAGAACGGCCCGCCCCTCGGCCAGGGGCGGGCCGTCCTTCCGTGCGCGCGGGAGATCAGCCGCGCGCGGCGGCCAGTTCGTCGCGTACCGCCCGCCGAAGGATCTTCCCGCTGGGGTTGCGGGGCAGCGCTTCGGCGAAGTCGTACGACGTCGGGATCTTGAAGTCGGCGAGCCGGCCGCGCAGGAACAGCAGCAGGTCCCGCGCCCCGGCCTGCTGCCCGGGCTCCAGGACCACCCGGGCGTGCACGGACTCCCCCCACCGCTCGTGCGGCAGGCCCACCACGGCCGCCCCGGCCACGGCGGGGTGCCGTGCGAGGGCGTCCTCGATCTCCTTCGGGTAGACGTTCTCCCCGGCGACGACGATCATGTCGTTGACCCGGTCGCGGACGTGGAGGTACCCGTCCTCGTCCAGGTAGCCGGCGTCCCCCATGTGCACCCATCCGTCGACCACGGTGCGCCCCGTGGCCTCGGGCAGCCGCCAGTAGCCGAGCATCCGGGCGGGTGTGCGCACACAGACCTCCCCGACCTCGCCGGTGGGCAGTTCCCTGCCCTCGGGGTCCTCGATGCGCACCTCGATCCCCGGGTACGGGCGGCCCGCCGCGCGTAGCCGCGGGCTGCCGGGGACATGGTCGGCGGGCGGCAGGCAGAGGGCGAAGTTGCCGGTCTCGCTGCTGCCGTAGATCTGGAGGAAGTGGCAGTCGAGGACGTCGATCGCGCGGTTCAGCAGGTCCTCGCCGATCGGGGAGCCGCCGTAGACCACCTTGCGCAGTGAGCCGAGGGCGCCCCGGGCGGCGGCCGGTTCGAGGAGCATCAGCTCCAGCATGGCGGGCGCCACGATGGCGGTGGTGACCCGCTCCGTCTCGATCACCCGTACCGCGTCGGAACTGATGAAGGCGGGCAGCGAGACCACCGTGGCACCGGCGTTGAACGCCTGCATGCCGTAGGACAGGCCGCCGATGTGGAAGCCGGGCAGGCCGATCAGGGCGCGGTCGCCGGGAAGCCAGTCGAGCCAGTCGAGGCCGTTGTCCTCCATCGCCTCGGCGACGTTGAAGAAGCTGCGGTGGGCGAGGACGACGCCCTTGGGCAGGCCGCTGGTGCCGCTCGTGTAGATCTGCACGACGGGGCTGTCCTCGCCGCCGTCGCCGCCGTCCGCCCCTTCGCCCGCGGGCTCGGGCGCGCCGGACAGCGAGCCCTTGCGGGCGGCCAGGGACGCGGCGCCGGGGGTGTCGGCGTCCAGACACAGCACGGTGCGCAGCGTGGGCAGGCCCTTCTGCACCTCGGCGGCCACCGGCAGGTGCTCCTCGTCCACGAGGAGCACCTCGGTGGTGGAGTCGCGCAGGATGTGGTCCACCTCCTGCGCGGTCAGCCGCCAGTTGACGGGGACCAGGACCGCGCCCGTGCGGGCGCAGGCGAAGGCCAGCTCCCAGTACTCCACGGCCTCCTTGCCGAGGTAGCCCACGCGGGAGCCGGGTCCGACACCGCAGGCGCGCAGCACCCGGGCCGTGCGTTCGCTCTCCCGGTCCAGTTCCCGGTAGGTGAGGGTGCGGCCCGCGCAGACGACGGCCGGCTGGTCCGGCCGCAGCGCGGCGTGCCGCGCGATCACTGCCCGCAGGGTCCGCGGTCGTGTCGACGTGGTCATCGGTGTGCTCCCGTTCCTGCCTCGTGCGCCGGTGCCTCGGCACCGGACAGCAGCTGTTCGATGTACGCGCCGAGCAGGTCCACGGTGGGCCGGTCGAAGGTGACGGACGTCGGCAGCGTGACCCGGAAGGCGGCCTCCAGCGAGTTGCGGATCTCGACCGCGTTGAGCGAGTCCATGCCCAGGGCGGCCAGTTCGGCGTCGGGTTCGATGTCGTCGGCCGACTCGAAGCGCAGCACGTCCGCGAGCCGGGTCCGCACGATCGCGTTGATCCCGGCCGAGCGGGCGTTCGCGGGGGCGTCGGCCAGGGCGTCGATGCCGGTCGGCGCCCCGTCCGCGGCGGGCGCCGGGACCAGCTCGGCGAAGAGCGCGCTCGGCGCCCTGCGGGCCACGAAGCGGCCCCAGTCGCAGTGCCCCATGAGGACCTGGGTGCGCCCGGCGTCCAGCAGCGCGGGCAGCGCCTCGGTGGCCTCGTCCTGCTCCAGGAGGGTGATGCCCTGGCCCTCCCAGCTGCGGACCAGGGAGGAGCTGAGCTGCCGACCGGGCTCCCGGGGCGCCCACGGGCCCCAGTTGACGACGGTGGCGGGCAGGCCCGCGCCGGCGCGCCGTGCCATCAGGTGGTCCAGGAAGGCGTTGCCCGCGCCCGCGCCGGTCTGCGTGGCGGCACCGAGCAGGGCGCCGGCCGTGGAGCAGGCGAGGAAGAAGTCCAGCTCGGGCAGGCCGGCGGTCGCCTCGTGCAGCAGCCAGGCGCCGTAGACCTTCGCGCGGAAACCGGCGTCCAGGCTTTCCCAGGTCTGCTGGGCGAGCGGCAGGTCCTGCGCCCTCTCCTGGGCGGCGTGCACGATGCCGCCCAACGGGGGTGCGGTGTCGGCGAGTTCGGCCAGCACGCGGTCGACGTCCGGTGCGGAGCCGAGGTCGCAGGGGTGGACGCTCACCGTGACGCCGTCGCCGAGGGAGGGGGCCGGACCACCGGTGCGGCTCAGCAGCGCCAGGCGGCGGGCGCCGAGACCGGCCAGCCGGCGCGCGACGGCCCTGCCGACCATGCCCGTGGCGCCGGCCACGACATAGGTGCGGTCGGGACGCACGGCCAACGGCCGGGAAGCCGGGGGCACGGCGTCGGCCGCACGCAGCCTGCGCACCCAGCGCCCGCCGTCGCGGTGGACGATCTCCAGTTCGCTCTCCTGGGCCGCCAGCCACTCCCGCACCAGTCCGGCGGCGCCGTCGGCCTGGTCGCCGGCGCCGGTGCCCTCGGCGGCGGGCGCCAGGTCCACCAGAGTCACCCGGTACCCGGGGAACTCCACGCCCAGGGCCCGGCCGAAGCCCCACAGGGTGGCCGCAGCCGCCGGTGCGGTGCCCTTGTCGCCGGGCAGGTGCTGCGCGCCCGCGCTGACCAGCCACAGCCGCTGGCCACGGCCGAAGCCCTTGCGGGCCAGGGTGTCCAGCACGGCGAGCAGTTCACGGTAGTTGGCCTCGCACTCGGCCCGCAGTCGCGCCGCCACGCCCTCCTCGCCCGGCTGGGCGCCGTCGGTGCGCCACAGCCAGCACACGTCGGTGGGCGGCGCGCCGTCCAGGGCGTCGGCCAGGGCCGTCGGGCCGGCGGCGACGGCGAGGTCGACCTCCTCCGCGGCGGCGGCCTCGGCCAGCGCGTGCGGCAGCCGGGCCGGGTCGCCCACGACGAGCACCCGCCGTCCCTCCCGCCGGGTGGCGGGCAGGTCCTGGGACACCCAGTGCTGCTCGTAGTACAGGCCGCCGTTCGCGCCCCGCACGTCCTCGCCGGTCCGCTCCGCCTGCCAGGCGGCCTCGGCGGCGCGGCGCTGCGGGGTGGGCAGCCAGTACCGCTTGCCGTCGAAGGGGTACGACGGCAGGGTGATCCGGTGCCGGGGCGCACCCTCGTGGTAGCCGGCCCAGGAGACCGGCACGCCCGCCTCGTACGCCTTGCCCAGGGACCGGCGGATCATGTCGCCGTCGTGGTCGTCGCGGAAGGTGCTGCTCAGCCAGACGTGGTCCGCCTCACCGGCCGTGGCCCGGGCCAGCGCGGTGAGCGCGGCCGAGGGACCCAGCTCGACGAAGACGTGCCGCCCGCGCTGGTCCACCGCCCGGACACCGGCCTCGAACTGCACCGGTTCGAGCAGATGCCTGATCCAGTACTCGGGGTCCGCCATCTGCCGTCCGCGGGCCACGCGCCCGGTCACGTTGGACACCAGCGCCATGGTCGGCGTACGGAACTCGACGGTGGCGAGCACCTCGCGGAACTCGTCGACGATCTCGGCCATCAGCGGCGAGTGGTACGGCACCGCGCCGCGCAGCGGGGTGACCTTCACACCGCGTTCCGCCAGGCGCAGGCCCGCGTCGGCCAGCGACTCGTCGCCCCCGGTCAGCAGGCACTGGCCGGGGCCGTTGACGGCGCCGATGGTGAGGTCCGGGTAGCCGTCGAGGAGCGGGGCGACCTCCGCGGCCGGCGCGCCCACCGCCGCCATGCCGCCCTTGCTGCGCACCGCCTCGCTGAGCCGTCCGCGGGCGGCCACCAGCCGGGCCCCGTCCCGGAGCGAGAACAGGCCGGCCACCGCGGCGGCGGCGAACTCGCCCAGGCTGTGGCCCATCAGCACCGAGGGGCGCACGCCCCAGGACAGCCACAGCCGGGCCATCGCGTATTCGAGGCTGAACAGCGCGGGTTGCAGAAAGCGCGGTTCGTGGATGCGCTCGGGCGCCGCGCACTCCCCGCGCACCAGCTCGCCGAGGGGGACGCCGAGCAGCGGGGTCAGGATGCGGTCGCACTCGTCCAGCGCGGCCCGGAAGACCGGGTACTGCCGGTAGAGCGCGGCGCCCATGCCGGGGTACTGCGTGCCGGTGCCGGAGAAGAGGAACGCCACCTTCGGGGCGCTCGCCGAGCCGGCGCCGCGGGCGGTGCCGGCCGCCGGATCGGCGACGTGCCTGCCCAGCGCCCGTACGGCGGCGTCCCGGTCGCCCACCACCTCGGCGATCCGGTAGCGGAAGTGCGCGCGGCCGGTGTTGGAGGTCCGGCACAGGTCGGCGACCGGGACGTCGGGATGCCGCTCCAGGTGGTCGAGGTAGCGCTCGGCGAGGCGGCGCAGCGAGGTGCGGCTCTTGGCGGACAGGGTGAGCAGGGCGCTGGGGCGCGGATCGGCGGCCTCGTCCGCCTGCCCGCCGGCCTCGTTCGCCCGGGTGTCCGCCTCGGACGCCTGCGCTCCGGCCTCGTTCGTCCGGGTGTCCGCCTCGTCCGTCCGCCTGCCCGTCCCGGGCGGCCGCGCGCCGGTCGTCGCGACCGGTGCCTCCTCCAGGACGACGGAGGCGATCGTGCCCGTCACCCCGAACCCGTTCACCATCGCGCGCGCGGTGCCGGCCCCGGGCCAGGGGCGGCACTCGGTCGGGACGGTGACGGGGGCGTCGTCCCAGGCGATGCGCCGGGAGGGGGTGACGAGGTTCAGGTGCGGGAAGACGGTCCGCTCCCGCAGTTGCAGCACCGCCTTGATGAGCGAGCCGGCACCGGCCGCGCCCTCCATGTGCCCGATGTTCGTCTTCAGCGAACCCACCAGCACGGGGCGGTCGTTGCTGTGGGACTCCGCGAACACGTCGCTGATCGCGTCCATCTCGGTGGGGTCCCCGAGCGCGGTGCCCGTGCCGTGGGCCTCGACGTACTGGATGTCGCCGGGCGTCAGGCGGCACCGGGCCAGGGCGGAGCGCATGACCTGTTCCTGGGCGGCGCCGTTGGGGGCCACCAGGCCCGCGCTCTCGCCGTCCTGACCGACCGCGGAGCCCCGGATCACGGCGTGCACCGTGTCGCCGTCCCGCAGCGCGTCGGACAGCCGCTTGAGGACCAGCACCCCGCAGCCCTCGGCACGGGCGTAGCCGTCGGCCCGCTCGTCGAAGGTCTTGCACTGCCCGTCGGCGGAGAGCACCCCGCCCAGGGACAGGATGGTGTGGTTCTGCGCGTTGTGGATGACGTTGACGCCGCCGCTCAGCGCGATGCCGCACTCGCCGCCGCGCAGGGCCTGCACGGCCAGGTGAGTGGCGGTCAGCGACGAGGAGCAGGTGGTGTCGACGGTCATGCACGGCCCGCGCAGTCCGAGGAAGAACGACAGCCGGCCCGAGACCGCGCTGTGGCTCAGCCCGGGCGCGAGGTAGCCGTCGAGGTCCGCGGGGGCGAGACCGGTGGACTCGAAGATGTAGTCGAGGGTGGTGACGCCCATGAACACGCCCGTGTCGCCGTGCCGCAGCGAGGTCGGGTCGATCCCGGCGTGCTCCAGTGCCTCCCAGGCCGTCTGGAGGGCCAGTCGCTGCTGGGGGTCGATGTAGGGGGCTTCTTTGGGCGAGATCGAGAAGAAGGCGGCGTCGAACCGGTCGACGTCGCGTACGAAGCCGCCGCGCGGCCAGTCGCCGGCCGCTTCCCCGCCCGGGACGGCGTGCTCGGCCTCCGGGGCGCCGGCGGCCGCCGTGTCCGGGGCCATCTGACGGCGCTCGCCGGCGGGCAGGGGTCCGATGCCCGAACGGCCCTCGCGCAGGAACTCGGCGAAAGTGTCGACGTCGTCGTTCCCGCCCGGAATGCGCAGCCCCATGCCGACGACGGCGATGGGCTCGTATTTCTCCTTCTCAAGGGCGGCGAGCGCTTCTTCCGTGCGTCGCAGTTCAGCGAGTGCGGCGGCCAGCTCGGCCGCCGCGGGATTCGAGGTGTCCGACATTTATTCCCCCCGGTCAGGAAACGGATCGCGCGCAGAGATGGTCTATCAACTGTCCGGCGGTCGGGTGGCCGAAAAGAGCGGCCGTCGAAATCTCGCGCCCCAGCTTACGCTCCAGGGAAAGCTTCACCTCGCTGAGTCGCAGTGAGGTGAGTCCCAGATCGAAGAAGCCCACATCCAGCGAGAACTCCTCGCGGTCGGTCATGAAAAGGGCGTTCCTGAACTCCTCGACCACCAGGTCCTCGATGAGTTCCCGGCGCTCGTGATCCGGCAGGAAATTCAGCTCCTCCACGGCGGGAAAATCATGCGACACCCACGTCACCGCCTCTCTACGAATCGACTGCTTCAGCCCCACCGAACCAGCCCTTCCTGATAATGAACTGACAGTCGGCTGATGACGGTCCGGCTTTCGGTCGCACTGCCCCCGCCGTCAAACGAAAATAGCGCTCGATCGGTTTGACGCCACCAGATCGGTGCTATGTTTCCGGGCATGGAGGAAAACGAATTCGATCTGGTCGGTGAATTAGACAGGACACTGAAGACGCTGGGCCTGTCGCGCGACGACGCGGTCAGCGAACTCGTCGTGCGCGGACACGATCCGCTGGTGCCGTCCACCATCCGGCTGGGCTCGGCGATGGGCATAGCCCTGCTGTCCGCCGCCGTCGGCGCGGCACAGATCTGGCACGCCGCGACGGGCCGCCCGCAGCGGCTGGGACTGGACCTCGGGCAGGCGATGCACCAGCTGACGCCCTACCTCGGCGGCGGCAACACCCTGAACGGCTACGGCTCCAACATGGGCAGCGTCCTCGGACTCGACGGCTCCCTGGCCCCCGCCCTGTGGGACCTGTACCGCACCGCGGACGACCGCTGGGCCATCCCGATCGCCTGCTACCCGAGCACCCGGGACGCCTTCCTCGACCTGCTCGGCACCGCGCACACCCGCGAGCGCATCGGCGCGGCCGTCGCCCGATGGGTCTCCTGGGACCTGGAGGAGGCGGCGGCCGCCCGGGGCGTCCCCCTGGCGATCGTCCGCAGCAGGGAGGAGTTCCTCGCCCACCCCCAGGGCCGGGCCGTGCTCGCCGAACCCCTCGTGTCCGTCGAACGTGTGGGCGACGCCCCGCCGCGGCCGCTGCCGGCCGCCGCCCAGCCGCTGTCCGCGCTGCGCTCCCTGCAGTTCACCCACGTCTTCGCGGGCACCGCCACCGGCCGCGTCCTCGCCGAGCAGGGCGCCGACGTGCTGCACGTGTGCGAGCCGAACGCCTTCGACCACGACCTGTGCTGGAACGAGACGGGCGTCGGCCTGCGCTCCGCCCGCCTCGCCCTGGACACCGGCGGCGAGGGCCGGCGCGCCTTCGACGAACTGCTGCGCACCGCGGACGTCTTCGTGCACAACCACCGGCCCGCCAAGATGGCCCGGCTCGGACTCGGCCCCGAGGAGTGCGCCGAGATCTCGCCCGGCATCATCCACGTCTCCGTCCGCGCCTACGGCCACACCGGCCCCTGGCAGGACCGGGGCGGCTTCGACCAGCACGCCCAGGCCCTGACCGGGGTCAACTGGAGCGAACGGCGGGCCGGGCGGCCCCAGTTGCCGCCCGGCCGCATGCTCAACGACTACCTCGCCGCCTATCTCGCCGCCGCCGGCGTGATGAGCGCGGTCCTGCGACGAGCCCACGAGGGCGGCAGCTACCAGGTGCGGGTCTCCCTCGCCGGCGTCGCCAACTGGGCGTGGCAACTGGGCACCCTCACCCGCGAGCAGTGCGAACGGCTCCTGCCCCCGACCCCGCTGCCGCCGCCCCGCCGCCTCACCCGGCCCACCCCCCTCGGCGACCTCTCCCTCGTCGCCCCGCCCGTCAGTTTCAGTGAGACCCCGCCCGCCTGGCGCGGGCCGCTCCTGGTGCCCCGAGGCTCGTCCCGCCCCTGCTGGGACGAGAACCCCGCGTCGTCCTGACGTCCCGCCCGCGCGCCACGCCCGTACCCCACTCCGTCAGCCCACGCCTCGCCCACCGGGGGGCGCCCCGCCCCACCGCCGCCCCTGCCGGTCCTCGCGCACCGGCCCGTTCCAAGGAGTCGGATCATGTCCCGTATCCCCTGCCTCGACACCGAGGCCCTGCCCGAAGCCCTGCGCAGCCTCAGCCAGGGGCGCGTCATCAACGTGTACCGCGTCCTCGGCCACGCGCCCCGGTCGGTCACGCAGATAGCCCGGCTGGGCGCCGCGCTCTTCGCCGACGCCAGCCTCACCGCCATGGACCGCGAACTGCTCATCCTCACCTACGGCACCACGTTCGAGGCCGAGTACGAGTGGGCGCAGCACGTTCCCATCTCCCGCGCCGTGGGTGTCACGGACGACCAGCGCGCGGCCCTGCGCCAACGGCGCTACGACGCCGATGTCTTCACCCCCGCCCAGCGGGCGCTGCTGGGCTTCGCGGCGGCCGCGGCCGCGTCGCCCTTCGTGGACGAGGCCCTCCTCACGGCCGTGAGCGCCCACTACACGTCGGAACAGATCGTCGAGACCCTCGTCCTGGCGGGCTTCTACTTCCTCGTCGGGCGCGTCTGCACCGTCCTCGACGTCGAGATCGACGCGGCCGGAACCGACGAACTGGTCCGCATGGCACAGACCATGCACAGCCGCTGAACTCCCCGGCACCGGCGCGAGAGGAGGCGTGAAGTCCTGACCCGCTTGACCCTCACGCGGCGTCATGCCGCATGGTCGGTGGCGTGGAAGAGCACCTGACCGTGGGACGGGTGGCCGAGCTGGCCGGCGTGACCGTCCGCACGCTGCACCACTACGACGAGATCGGCCTCGTGCGGCCCGTCCGCGCGGACCGCGGCCGGGTACCGGGCCTACGCGGCGCCGGACGTGGAGCGGCTGCGGGAGGTGCTCGCCTACCGGCGGCTGGGGTTCGGGCTGCGCGAGATCGCGGATCTGGTGGACGACCCGGCGACGCACTCCGCGAGGACCTCTCCTCGGGCCGCTGGGCCGAACGCAACCGTGACCTGCTCGCCCTCGACGCGGCGGAACTCGGCCTCCGCCTGCTCGTGGCCTGAACCGTCGTGCGGCGGGCCGCCGGGCGAGGGGGAGCGGCGCGGTCAGGCCGGCCCGTGGTCGGCCGCTTCCGGTCGCCCACGATGCCGGAACCACTCCGGTGCCAGGATCGACATCACCACCGCGTCCACCCGCTCGCCCTCCCACAGCAGGGCGTCGCGCAACACGCCCTCGGCGACGAACCCCGCCTTCTCGTAGACACGGCGGGCCCTCGGGTTGAAGGCGTAGACCTCCAGGGAGACGCGGTGCAGCCCCAGTTCCTCGAAGCCGTGGCCGACGATCAGCCGCGTCGCCTCGGTGCCCAGGCCGTGCCCGTAGGTACCGGGGACGAGGCAGATGCGGAAGCCGCAGCTTTCGTTGCCCGGGTCCCACGCGTTGAGGACCGCCTCCCCGACGACGTTCCCCGTCGTCAGTTCGACCACGGCGAGGTCCAGCCGGTCGTCCTGGGCCCCACGGGTCTCGTACCAGGTGCGTATCCGTGCCTCGTCGGGCTCGCCGTCGCCATGACTGCCGGTCAGCCGTGAGGCCTCCGCGTCGCGGAACATGGGCAGCAGCGCGGGCACGTCGTCGACCGTGACCGGCCGGAGCAGCACCCGTTCCCCGCGCAGCGTGGGCTTGTCGAGGAAGCCGGGGCGCGTCGCGCGTCGCGCGTGATCAACCATGGCCGCATTGTGCCCAGCGCATGGCCAGGTGTCCTCCCGTTTATCCGCGCCACCGGGACGCGCGCTGCGGTGGGGTGCCGGGGGACGGCCACGACGCCGTGACCCTCACCTGTCGGTGATCTCGGAGAGCCATGCCGTGTCCTCCGGGCCCGGGGTTCCGGGGCGGGGTTCGGGGAGCCGGCGGAGTTCGCCGGTGCGCAGGGCGACCGTGGCCCGGGGACGCATCGGGCCGTCGCCCCGCCGTGCGAGCAGGACGAGTTCCCAGACGGTCGCGGTCATGGTGTCGAGCCGGGCGGCGCAGTCGGTGCCGACGCGCCGGGGATCCCGGGTCCGGCCCAGGGACAGATGCGGGATGAAGTGCTCGGCGGGCCCGTGGCAGCGCGGGAACCGCAGGCGCAGTGCGTGGTGCAGGGCTGTCCAGGGCGCCGCGCCGGCCGCCGCCGGGTCGAGCCAGACGGTGGAGTACGCCCGGTGCCGGAAGGTGCGCACGCCGTCCAGCCGGGCGGTGAAGACCGGGGTGGCGGCCATGGCCGCGGCGAGCAGGGGGGCGGCGCGCCCGAAGTCGGACTCCGGTACGAAGCCGAAGAGCACATTGACGTGCGGCGGCCAGCGGTGGATCTGGGGATCGTAGTCCTGGCGGATGTCCTGGATCGGCGGCCACAGCTCCGCGGGCGGGATCCAGGCCAGTGCCGTCCGGGGCGTCGGGGGCACGTCGAGGACGCCGACGGGCTCGCCCCCGCCGCAGCCCGTGCCGAGGACCGGGTCAGCGTGCGGGTTCCGTATCCGGCCGGCGCCCGAGGCGTCGACGCGGTCCACCCCCGTGGCCCGGTCCCAGACCACCTCGCCGTCCGCCTCGATGAACACCACCCGGTGCCACGGGATGTCGCCCCCGGGGACGAAGTAGGGCAGCGGGACGCGTGTGCAGCCGTCCCCGCGTTCGCTGATCCCCAGCACGAACCGGGCCGGGTCGAACCGCGCGTCCCAGCGGACCCGGTGGTAGATCTCGTCGCTGGTCCGCATCACGACTCCTCTCGCGCGCCGCGCCTTCTCCTCCAGGGTGCCGCTCGTGCCGTCCTCGGGGGCACGTTCACCGGCTTCCGACGGCTGTGCCCGCGGTGTGCCCGGTCCGCGTGGGACCGGGCACACCGTTGCCTCAGGGGCGGGCCGGGGCCTGGTCGGCCGCGGCCGGTCGCCGGTCGGCTGCCTCGGGCTCCTTGCGCAGGGACGGGATGAGCGAGGCGACGGCGGCGGAGAGGACGGCGACGCCGCAGCCGATCAGGAGGCCGGTGCGGAAGCCGTCCTCGGAGGCGATGGTGTAGCCGCCCAGGTCGACGGTCATGTGGGCCAGCACCACGCCGATCACGGCCGAGCCGATCGTGGTGCCGAGCGAGCGCATCAGGGTGTTGAAGCCGTTGGCCGCGGCGGTCTCGGAGACCGGCACCGAGCTCATGATGAGCGCGGGCATGGAGCCGTAGGCGAGGGCGACGCCGCTGTTGATGACGATCCCGGCGAGCATGATGCCCCAGGCCGTTCCCATGAGCGGCAGCGCGAGTGCGTAGCCCACCGCGATCACCAGGGCGCCGCAGACGAGCGCGATCTTCGGGCCGCGCGCGTTGATCAGTTTTCCGCCGAGCGGGGAGACGAGCATCATCATGATGCCGCCGGGCGCGATCCACAGGCCCGCCGCGAGCATCGACTGGCCGAGGCCGAAGCCGGTGGCCTTCGGGAACTGCAGCACCTGCGGCGCGATCAGCATGAACGAGTACATGCCGACGCCGATGAGGACCGACGCGGCGTTGGTGATCAGCACCCGCGGGCGGGCCGTGGTGCGCAGGTCGATCAGCGGGTCGCGGGTGCGCAGCTCCCAGAGGCCCCAGGCGGGCAGGGCGACGACGGCGACCGCGAACAGCCCGAGCGTGGTGCCCGAGGCCCAGCCCCAGTCGGCGCCCTTGGAGATCGCCAGCAGCAGCGCGACCAGGCCGATGGCGAGCCCGAGCGCGCCGAGCGCGTCGAAGCGCTGTCCCTTGGCGGCGGCGGGGACGTCCGGTACGACGACGAAGATCAGCACGCCGACGATCAGGGCGAGGACGGACGATCCCCAGAACAGCTGCTGCCAGTCGGCGTACTGCGCGACCGCGGCGGCGAGGGGCAGCCCGATCGCGCCGCCGATGCCCATGGACGCGCTGACCAGGGCGATGGAGCCGCTGAGCTTCTCGGCGGGGAGCACGTCCCGCAGCAGCGCGATGCCCAGCGGGATCATGCCCATGCCCATGCCCTGCAGACCGCGTCCGGTGATCATCGGCACGACGGACGTGGACAGGGCGCACACCACCGAGCCGATCACCAGCGGCACCACGCAGACCAGCATCATGCGCCGCTTGCCCACGAGGTCGCCGAGGCGTCCGGACACCGGCACGCAGACGCCGCCGACGAGCAGGGTGACCGTGACCACCCAGGCGGCGTTCGACGATGAGGTGTGCAGGATCTGCGGCAGCTCGGCGATGAGCGGGGTCACCAGGGTCTGCATGATCGCGGCGACGGTTCCGGCGAGCGCCAGGGCGGTGACGATACCGCCCGTTCTGCGGCTCGGCTGCGGGGCTTCCATGGGTGACTCCTCGTTTCGTCCGGTCGTCCGGGGTCGGCACACCCCAGGGGTGTGCATGATGCACATCGTATGCATTATTCATATCGCATGCGTCATGCACGTCGCCTGTGTGTGACACATGGGTGGCGGGGGAGCGCCGGGACGGGACACCTGCGCCGCGAGGCCCTGAGATACGGTCGACTTCCGAAGGAGGCAGTACATGGGCAAGCCGTCGCATCTGGTCGAGTTCGAGCACATGGTGCTCGGGCGGCATCAGCTGAGCAGTACCACCCGCCGGCATCACGAGGGCCGGCTGGAGCGGAGCGCGTACATCATGCTCAGCCGGATCCACGTCCAGGGACCGATGTCGATCGGGCAGCTCAGCGACGCCTTCCAGCTCGACGCCTCCACCGTCAACCGGCAGACCGCGCACGCGATGCGGGCCGGGCTCCTGGAGCGGATCCCCGACCCCGAGGGCGGCATGGCGCGCAAGTTCCGGCTGACCGAGGAGGGCGAGCGGAAGCTGCTGGAGGAACGCGACCTGCACGTCAAGGACCTGGACCGGGTCTTCGAGGACTGGTCGGCCGAGGACGTGGAGAACTTCGCCCGCTACCTCCAGCGGTTCAACACGAGCGTGGAGCGGATCACCGGCCGGCCGTGGCCCCGGACGTGAGCCCCGCCCGCCTTCGCCGCCGCCGTACTCACACGTGACCGGCTCCGGTCCCGCCCGGTGCCGGGGCGGGAGGTCCGCGCGTACGACGCCGCCCGCGCGCGGCGGCCGGCCCTCGGGAAGGGCGGTCGCGGCGTACTCGCCCCGGGCGTCCGTCAGCGTGGACACCAGCCGGCGGCCGGCGGGGCCCAGCACGGTCGCCTGCCCCCGGGGGACCGGCCGCTGGTCCGGACCGCGGACCGTGCCGACCAGGCCGGGCTCCGGTTCGCCGAAGTGACGGCGGTGCACGGGGAGCGCCGTGGGCGCCGGCGCCTCGGTGGGTCCGCCGCCGACGGGTCCTGGACCTCCTGACCGATGTCCGGCCACGCAGGGTGGTGCGCCGGTGCCGCCGGGCGTCCAGGCCCGACGAGGGCGGCGCCGGCGGCGATCCACGGGCACAGGACGCGGACCGGCCCGAGCCACGGTGTAGCCACGGTGAGCAAGGACCGGACGGGGACCACCGTGGTCTACTTCGGCATCGCCGTGGAGCGTGCCGGGCTGATGCCCCGACTCATGTGGTGCGCAGCGGCACCGGCAGGTGGTCCCACAGATTGACGTGGGCGAGGCGCCAGCGGCCGTCGGACCATTCGAGCGCGGTGATCCCGCAGTGGTAGAGCTTGAGGCAGAAGGTGTCGGATTCCGCGACCGCCCGGACGACCGTGCTGATCAGTCCGCCGTGGGCCACCGCGAGGACCGGTCGGCCCGACTCCTCGGCGCGGCGGGTGAGTTCGACCAGGGCGGTGCGCGCCTGGGAGCGGAAGTCCAGATAGCGCTCGGAGAGGAGCGTGCCGCGCCGCTTGGTGAACGGCGCGCTGGACGAGGGGAGTTCGGAGGGGACGGCGAAGTCGGCCTCGGCGAGCGTGGGTTGGACGTCGGCCGGCAGGCTCAGCGATGCGCGCAGGTGCTCGGCCGTCTCGCGGGCCTGCGTCAGCGGGCTGGTCACCAGGCTGCCCACCGTGAGCGAGGTGTCGCCGTCGAGGCGCCCGTCGCCCGCGAGCCACCGCGCCAGATGCCCGGCCTGGCTGTGCCCGAGCGGGCTGAGACCCGTGTCCCCTCCCCGGCGCCCCTGGCCGGCTCCCTGCCCCAGCGACTGACCGTGACGCACGAGATAGATCTTCACCGGACGTCCTCCACGAGCGGTTCCCGGTCCGCCGCGGCCCCCGGGCCCTCCTCGGCGGCTCCCGGCATGAGCGGCTTCCCCCCGGCCACGATCCGGCCCAGCCAGAAGCCCGCGAACTGGGAGGTGACGATCGACAGCAGCACGAGCGAGGTGAAGAAGTTCTCGTTGATGATCTGCGCGCCGAACGCCACGGACGCGAGCACGATGCCCGGACCGCCGCGGGCGTTCATCGCGACGGCGAGGTTCCTGGCCGCCGCGGAGGTCTCTCCCGCCAGCCGCGCCCCGAGCCAGACGCTGGCCGACTTCACCAGACAGGCCAGCGCCAGGAACCAGCAGAAGAACACCGGGTCGAAGTGGCGCACCAGATCCAGCTTGATGCCGACGATCGCGAAGTAGACCGGCACGAAGAAGCCGAGGGAGACCTGGCGCAGGGTCTCCTGGGACCGCTCCGCCCCGGCCCCGGACGCGCCCGCCACGCACATGCCCGCCACGAGCGCGCCGAAGATCGGGTCGATACCGAGTCCCGCGCAGGCGGCGCACAGCAGGAAGACGACGACCAGCCGGAAGGCGAGCGGGCTGCGCCGCTCCAGCACATTGGCCCGCGACCGCGCCAGCCGTTCGAGGAGCCGGGGTCCCAGCCACAGGGACAGCGCGAGGAACAGCAGGGGTACGACGGTGAAGTAGGCGACGGTCGGCGGCAGTTCGCCGGAACCGTACGACGCCCACAGGCCGTACGCGTCGGCGCCGCGCGCCTGTGCCATGCCGAGGACGATGGCGAGGACGACGTAGAGAAGGATGTCCTCGACCACGGCGACGGCCAGGACGATCCGCGCGAACAGGGTCCGCAGGATGCCGAGGTCCAGCATGATGCGCGAGATGACGGGCACGCTGGTGACCGCGACGGCCATGCCGAAGACGAGCGCGAGGGCCGCGGGCGAGCCGTTGGGGCCGGTCAGGCCGTCGGTGTGCACGGCGGAGGCGACGGCCAGCCCGAAGGCGAAGGGCAGGGCGAGACCGGAGACCGCGGCGTAGGCGATGGTGCGCCGGCCCCCGGCCCGGCGGCGGGCGCGCAGCTCGGTGCCGGTCAGGTACACCAGCAGCAGCATGCCGAGCTGGTAGAAGGCGCCGAGCACGTACGACGTGGCGCCCGAGGCCGGGAACAGCCAGTGCCATGCCCCCGGGGCGAACTCCCCGAGCACCGTCGGCCCGAGCACCAGGCCGCCCGCTATCTCGCCGATGACCTGGGGCTGGCGCAGGCGTGCGAACAACTGGCCACCGAGGTGGGCGGCGGTGAGCAGGAGGGTGAGCGCGAGGAGGAGGTGGGCCACCTCAGCGGCTTTGAGGGACACGGCTCCTCCTTCCCTGCGTACGTGCGCGGACAGGTGTGGAAACCACGGGTGTCCCTTCTGTCAGTCGTGCCCCTGGAACTACTCGTGCCTGGAACTGATCGTGACCCTGGAACCGATCGTGACCCTGGAACCGCTCGTGAACCCGGGAGCGGGCCGCACCCCTGGAGCCGGCCGTCGCCCTCCGGAGTGGGCCGCCCCCTACACGGCGACCACGCAGTCGTCGGAGCATCCGGCGCCCGCGACGCTGACGATCCCCGTCCTGCCGTCGCCGAAGAACCGCGCGAACAGGCCCGCGGGACGGCCGCCGAACATCAGCGGCCCGAACACCGGGGCCACCTCGGTGTCGTAGGGCTCGTCCACCCCGTCGGCCACCACCGCGAGCCGGCAGGTGCGCGGCGCCACGAACTCCTGCACCACACTGGTGCCGGTCTCCGCGGCAGCCGTCACCGCCGCCGCCCACTCGGCCTGGCCGGTCTGCCGGCCGATGACGACCTGCCGTCCGCTCATGCCGATGCTCTCCTTGAGCACCAGCGACTCGCGATGGGCGACGGCGAACTCCACCAGGTCGACCTTGCGTTCGCCCCGGGTCGTCCACCGGTGGGAGAGAACGCGGGTCCACGGCAGATAGGCGTCGACGAGGGCGCGTTCGGCCGCGCTCATCCACGGGCGGCCCTCCGACAGCATGCCCAGGGTCAGCTTGCTCGACAGGAAGGTGGAGGTCTGGGTGCCCACCAGGAGGCAGCCGTTGTCCAGCGCGGTCTGCACCGGCGCGGTGTCGATGCCGAGTTCGGCCCAGTCCGGGATGGTGAAGTCCCGCAGTCCCACGGGGTACCGCAGTCCGGGCGGGCAGTCCCAGGTCTCGTGCAGATCCTCCGGCTCGAAGAAACGCGCGAGCAGACCGTGGCTGTTGAAGTGGTCCACTTGCAGGTCGAAGTACCGCGTGCGGCCCCCCTGGTCGCGGGCGCTGCCCGCGATCGCCACCCGGGGCGGCACCCCCAACTCGGCACACAGCTGCCGGAACATCTCGGTGCGTACGGCGAACGGGTCCTGGTAGCCGAACGGCAACCGCCCCCGGGCGTCGGTGTAGAGCCGCCGCCAGACCTCCATACGGCAGTGGAACTCCACCGGTCCGCCGAGCGCTCCGCTGACGTTGAACTCCAGGAACTGCGGGCCGTCCGGACCGATCACGATGTCCGGACGGGCCACGCAGTCCGCGTACCGCTCCTCGGTGAACCGGTCGGCCAGGAACAGCTGTCGCTCGCTGTCCGGCATGCGGTACGCGGCCAGCCGCCCCTCGGTGGTGGCCGCGGCCTCCAGGGCGGTGCGGCGCACCAGGTCGAGCAGGGCCCGCGAGACGCGGAACAACTCGGCGTACGACGCGCTCGGCAGCGCGATCGGCGCGGCGGGCAGATGCGTCTGGTACCAGTAGCCCGTGTCCCGTATCTCGTGCCGCAGCATGTCGCGGAGCGTCGCGGCACCGGCCGCGGGCGCCAGCCGATGGCGGCCGAACCACGGGTGGCCCGTCGCCGGCGAGGGGTCCGCCTCCAGGAGCACGGTCATCCGTCTTCCTCTCTTTTCCTTCTTCTGATCACGAGGCGCGGCGCACCGCTAAGGTGTGCGCGGCGCCGCCGCACGACCGGCGCCCGCAACACCTCAACGCGCACGGGAGAAGGTCCTATGACACTGCGTCAGGTAGGCGACAACGAGTACGTCGAGGAACACGGCGGCGACTACGAGGACTTCGAACCGGGGATGGTGATCAAGCACTGGCCCGGCCGGACCATCACCGAGTCGGACAACACCTGGCTGACGCTGCTGACGATGAACCAGCATCCGCTGCACTTCGACAAGGCGTACGGCGAAGGAGCCGAGTACGGCCGGGTCCTGGTGAACAGCGGGATCACGATCTGCCTCATCAGCGGCATGACCGTACAGGCGCTGTCCGCGCGGGCCGTGGCCAACCTCGGCTGGGACCGGGTCCGCCTGAAGGACCCGGTGTACGTCGGCGACACCCTGTACGCGACGAGCCGGATCCTGGACAAGCGGCTGTCCAAGTCCCGCCCGGGACAGGGCATCGTCACCGTCGAGACGACCGGCACGAAGTCCACCGGGGAGACCGTCATCGTCTTCGAGCGGTCCTTCATGGTCCGCTGCCGCGAGACGGCCTGACGGCACCGCCGGGCACGTCACCGTGCGGTGTCCGCGCACAGGGCGGCCGCGGCGGCCGTGTCCTCGATGGCCAGACCCACGCCGCGGAACACCGAGGTACGGCCGTCCGCCGCGGCCGTACCGTCCACCAGTTCGCCCAGCTCGCACAGCGCCTCTGGGCCGATCAGGCCCGCGGCCAGCGCGGCCCGCACCTCACCGGCCTCCGCGTGCGCGGCCGTCCGCTCCTCCACGACGACCAGCGCGTCCGCGAGCAGCGCCGGGTCCACCTCCAGGGCGTCCTCGTGGGTGCCGCCGATGATGTTGAGATGGGCGCCCGGGGCCACCCAGCCGGCCTCGACCAGCGGTTCCGCCGCGTCGGTCGACGTCGTCGTGCAGATGACGGCGGCATCGGCGACGGCCTCCTTCACCGTGTCGCACACGGTCACCCGGAGCGCCCCGCCGGAGGTCTCCCGGACCCATCGCGCGAACCGCTCGGTGCGTTCAGGGGTACGGGAGAACACCCGGACCGTGCGGAGCGGGCGCACCGCGGACACGGCCCGCACCAGGGCACGCGCCTGCACCCCGGCGCCGAGGACGGCCAGATCGGCGGCGTCCTCGGGGGCGCACAGCCGGGTGGCCAGCGCGGCGACCGCGCCGGTGCGGACGGCGGTCAGCTCGGCTCCGTCCAGGAGCGCGGTGACACGACCCGTCGCCAGATCGGTGACGGCGACGACCCCGTGGATCAGCGGCAGGCCGCGGTCGGGGTTGCCCGGCGTCAGCGTGGTGATCTTGACGGTGCCCACGCCGTGCCGCTCCCACACGGAGGCCGCCGCCAGCAGCTCCCCTCCGCCCCGGTGCGGGACGACCGTACGCGGGGGAGAGGACGTGCGCCCGGCGGACAGGTCGGCGAAGGCCTCGGCGAGCGTGTCGACCACCCGCAGCAGCCGTTCGGTGCCGGTCATGTCCTCGGCCGCGAGGAACACGGGGGACGTCGGCCCGCTCACGCGACCGCCTCCCGCGCGCTCAACTCCGCGACCACGTCCCCGATCATGTCCTCCTGCCCGGCGATGGCCTGCCGCCTGCCGAGTTCGAAGAAGACGTCGCGGGGGTCGACGCCCGCCCGCTGGGCCTGCTCCAGGACCTGGTGCTTGAACCCGGAGAAGACCCCCGCCAGCCCGCTGACGATGCTCAGCGAACCGGTGACCGGGGGCGCCGGCATGAGCTTGTGCTCGGCGAACTCGGCGGCGTCCAGCAGCGCGTACAGGTCGATGCCGGTGGTGAATCCGGTGCGCTCCAGCACCGGGACCAGCACCTCCAGCTGGGTGTTGCCCGCGCCCGCGCCGAAACCGCGCGCGCAGCCGTCGATGATCCCGGCGCCGGCCTGCGCGGCGGCGACCGAGTTCGCCACCGCCATGCCGAGATTGTTGTGCCCGTGGAAGATCACCGGCACGTCGACGGCGGCCCGGATGGCGCCGATGCGCTCGCCGACGTCGTCGGGCAGGAAGTGCCCGGCGGAGTCCATGATGCCGACCGCGCGGGCCCCGTAGCCGACGGCGCGGGCCGCGTTCTCGGCGAGTTCGGCGGGGGAGGCCATGTGGCTCATCATCAGCACGCAGTGCGCCTCGGCGCCCTGCTCGGCGAGGAAGCCCAGGTGCCGCTCGGCGAGGGAGCCCTCGGTGCAGTGCACGCCGACGCGCACCACGTCCGCACCGTGTTTCAGGGCCCGGCGCAGATCGTCGGAGGTGCCCCAGCCGGGCAGCAGGAACACCGCCATCCGGCTGTGCTGGAGGGCCTCGCGCACGGTGGACAGCATCAGGTCGTCGGGCACGGCGGCGCGGCCGACCTGGAGGGAGGAGGCGCCGAGGCCGTTGCCGTGTCCCACCTCCACCACCGGGACCCCCGCGGCGTCGGCCGCCGCCGCGTAGCCGCGCAGCGCGTCCACGCCGAGCTGATGGCGCACCGCGTGCTGGCCGTCGCGCAGTGTGGGGTCGTGGATCACCACGGCGTTCACCGGCTCACCCCCTGCTGGGCGGCCGGGGCGAGCCGGGCCGCGTGCTGCTCGGCGACCAGCACCGCGGCCGCGTCGATGATGTCCAGGTTTCCCGCGTAGGCGGGCAGCACCTCGCTGTCGGCGTCGACTTCGAGGGAGACGACGATCAGCTCGCCGCGCACGTCGCAGGTGAGGACCCGGTAGCCGGGCGCGAACTCCCGGACCCGCTCGGCCGCTTCGGCCACCACGGCCCGCACCGTCTCGACGTCGGCCGCGGGCGCCAGCGCGTGCACGGTGGTGCGGAAGGCCGCCGGCGGCACGGCCGGGCTGATGTTGAGGATCGCCTTGGTGGCGGCCACGCCGGTGAACGCGGTCAGCGCCTGCTGGGTCGTCGCGACGTACTCGTCCAGGTTGAGCCGGGTGGCCCGGCCCGCGACGCCGCTGGCGACGGTCGAGACGACCTCGAAGTACCGCACGTCGAACCGGTCGGCGAGGGCGTGCGCCACCGGGATCGAGGCCTGGCCGCCGCAGCTGATCAGGCTGACGTTGCCCTCGGGCGGCGCGTGCACGCCGGTCACGGTCGGCACCACCATCTGCCCGATCTTGCTCGGGGTCAGGTCGATCAGCAGCGTGTCGTACGGCCGCAGCAGTCGCCAGTGCTCGGCGTGCGCCCGCGCGTTGGTGGCGTCGAAGACCACGTCGAAGGGGCGGGGCGCGGCGAGGACCGCGTCGATCCCTTCCGCGCTGGTCGGACAGCCGAGCCCGGCGGCGCGCCGCAGCCCCGCGGAGTCCGGGTCGCGCCCGGCCACCAGGGCGCACTCCAGCACGGGCGAGCGGCGGATCTTGGAGACCAGGTCCTGGCCGATGGCGCCGGTGCCGATGACGGCGACGGAGACGCCCGGGACCGCGCCCACGGTCCTGTCGTCGGTGACGCTCATCGCACCACCCCCGAGTCCGCCGTCCCCGGAGCTGTTGTCCCCGAGTCCGCCGTCCAAGAGTCCGCCGCCCGCGCGCCCGCCGTCCGCGCATCCGCCTTCTCCGCCGCCGACTCGCCGAACCGCGCGCTCCACGTGTCGCCGCGCTCCACCGTCGTCCGCGCCCTGCGGGCGAACGGCGGCCCGACCATGGCGCCGTCCAGCAGCGCCACGCCCCCGTCCGCCGCCCGGACCGCCTCGGTGACCCGGCGGGCCTGGCGCAGTTCCTCCGCGTCGGGCCGCAACGCCCGGTTGATCGGGGCGAGTTCGCCCGGGTGCACCGCCACCTTGCCGTGGAAGCCCAGCTCCCGTATCCGCTCGATCTCCTCGGCCAGCACCTCGGGCGCGTCGAGCCGGAAGTTGGCGGTGTCGATGCAGGCCGTGCCGTGGCGCGCGCAGGCCAGGGCCATCGCCTGGCGGGCGGCGAGCATGCCGGCCCAGGTGATCTCGACCCCCAGGGAGGCGGCCAGGTCGGCCGAGCCGAGGATCAGCCCGTCGGCGGCCTCGGCGATGCCGTCCACGGCGCGGACGGCGGCCGGGGTCTCCACCGTCACATAGATCTCCGGGTGCGCCCCGGCCGAGGCGAGGGTGTCCCGCAGCAGGCGTACCTCGACCGGCGACTCCACCATGGTCATCACCACGATGCCCGGCCGGACCGGCGACTCGGCGAGCAGCAGCAGGTCGTGTACGGCCTCCAGGGTGCCCATCGGGTTGACGCGCACCCCGGTGTTCGCCGGGGCGGGCGTCTTCTCCAGCGCCGCCCGGCACACCTCGCGGGCCGCCGCCTTCCCGGGCGGCGGGACGGCGTCCTCCAGGTCGATCACATGCACGTCGGCGTCGTACGACCAGGCCTTGACGACCCGGTCGAGGGAGAGCGCGGGCGTGTACAGGATGCTGCGCGGCAGCGCCCGGGTGGCGTCCGTCATCGGATGGCCTCCCCGGGCGCGGGTATCGCGGGGGAGGCGCCGACCTCGGTGAGGACGGCGCACAGCGAGCGGATCTGCTCCTCGGTCTGGCCCGCGCGCATCATCACGCGCAGGCCCGCTGTGCCGCGGGCGACGATCGGGAAGAACACCGGGGAGACGTAGAACCCCTCCTCGAAGACCCGCCGCCCGGCCTCGATCACCGTCTCGTCGGTCATCGGCACCAGCCGGATCGGATAGGTGCTGCCGGTCTGCTCGGTGTGGACGAGGGAGTCGAAGAGTTCGATGTTGCGGTACAACCGGTTCTGCAACGTCGTCAGTTCGGGCGTGCGGTGGATCTCGGCGGAGGCGAGGCCCGCGCCGACCGCGGCCGTGTTCAGCAACTGCGAGTAGTTCAGGGCGCCGCCGAACCGCTCGATGATCCGCAGCGTCTCCTTCTCGTACCCGTCCAGCACGATGGCCGCGCCGCTGGTGCCGAACGCCTTGTTCAGGGTGACCACCACGATGGTGCGCTCGTCCAGCACCGGGCTGTGCGTGCGCACGTACCCGACGCCTCGCTCACCGTAGGCCGACAGCGAGTGCGAGTCGTCGTAATAGACCAACAGGCCGTACTTGTCCTGGAGTTCGGCCAGCTCCTTGACCGGCGCGTAGCCGCCCAGGCTGTCGCTGCCGTCGCAGACGTAGGCGACGCGCGCGTACTTCCTGCACGCGTCCTCGATGAAGTCGAGGTCGTGGTGGGGCGAGGTGACGACCTCGGTCTCGTCCGCGCAGACCGGCTTGAGGTTCGCCATCGAGATGTGCGCGTTCTTGTCGAAGATCATCAACGGCCGGGTGCCGTCGCCCAGATGACCCGAGGCGATCAGCGGCAGCAGCCCGAACGTCGCCGTGCTCGCCGCGATGGAGCACACCACGTGGGCGCCGAACAGCTCGCCGAGCGAGTCCTCCAGCTCCAGCATCGCGGGGATCTGCACGCGGCTGCGGGCGATGCAGTGGTCCAGGACGCCGTAGCGGCGCATGGCGTCGATACCGCCCTCGATCACCTTGGGGTGGGAGTCGAGGTCGAGGTAGGAGCAGCAGCTGAAGTTGACGAACTCATGGCCGTCCGCCACGAACTCATGTCCCTCGGTGGTGCGCAGCACACCGGAGTCCAGGTCGGCCACGATGCCGGCCAGGCCGTTGCGCTCCGACATGTCCCAGAACTCGTTGCCGATGCCGATGAGTTTGTCGTTGTTGCGGTACCGGTGGGTGGGGGTGATGGAGATGCGCTCGGTCATGACGCCGCCTGTGCCGGTTCGTAGTTGTAGACGCCCTTGAGCTTGCGGAAGACCGCGGTGTAGACCGCCACCCCGAGCACGTACGGCCGGCGCAGGATCTTCGGGTCGCGCAGCCAGAAGTTCACGTTGATGTTCATCTCGTCCAGCGACTCCGCCTGGTGCCACCAGCCCAGCGGCAGATAGAGCATCTGCCCCGGCTCCAGGACGACTTCACGGCGCTGGGCGAGCTTGGCCGCGAGCTTCGGGTAGCGCGCCCGGTCCACGTCGTCGAAGTCGAAGACCCGCGACTTGTCGCCGAATCCCTTCTTCAGCGAGCGCGGGTAGTACTCGCGAAAGCCCGGGGGCGCGATGACGAACCGCTTGCGGCCCTCCAGGGCGACGTTGAAGTTCTCCAGCTCGTCGAAGTGGCTCTGGGTGAACACCCCGCGGTGGCTGATCCACAGGTTGGCCGCGTTGAGCGCGCGGCGGTAGTCGAACAGCTTCCCCGCGTCGAAGCCGAGGATTCTGTTCACGTCGGACGGCCGGTTGCGGATGTTGGACACGACGCGGTTCCAGGTGCTCGCGTCCTTCTGGTACGTGTCGTCGGCGAAGAACTCCGCGAGCCGGATCTCCCTGGTGGTCCAGCGCTCGGGGTTCTGCTTGTCGCTGGGCTCGGTGAACAGGGTCACCGGCAGCTGCCCGAGCAGCTCGGCCACCCCCTCCCTGCCCATGCCTCTGGTGCCGCCCGGCAGGGTGATCACCACGGGGACGTCGGCCCGGATCAGGGCGTCCCGTCCGAAGGCCATGAACTCCTCGAACGACAGCCGCGGCACGGGCAGACCGCCGAGACCGCTCTCCGTCCGGACCGGCTCGTTTGCGTCCACAACTCTTCCCTCTCCGCTCATTGTTCCTGCACCGCCCATTCCGGAGCGTGTTCCACCACCGGCCGTCCACCGCGCAGCGCCGGCTGCCCCAGGACGGCCAGCGCCAGGGCGAAGAGCCCGCCGCCGACCCCCGCCCAGGCCCCCGCCGCGGACCCGAAGGAGTCGGCCAGCCGGCCCCCCGCCGCCGTGCCCGTGGCGATGCTGAGGGCACCGGCGCTGGTGAGCCAGGAGAATCCCTCGGACAACGCGCCCTTGGGGCAGACCGATTCGAGGAGCGTGCTGCCCGCGATCAGCCCCGGGGAGATCGCGACCCCGGCGAGAACGGCGAGGAAGCCCATCACGAGGGAGGAGGGGGCGAAGGCGAGCGGGAGCACGCCCAGCGTGAGCACGCCGCAGGTGACCGTCAGCAGGCGGGCCTGGGTCAGCCGCCAGTTGACGGCGCCGTAGACGGCGCCCGCGATCAGGCTGCCGACCGAGATCAGGGCCAGGAACACACCACCGAGCCCGGGTTCGTGCTGCTCCTTGGCGAACGCGATCATCGTGACGTCGACCGCGCCGAACTGGAAGCCCATCCCGGCGTAGCAGAGCATCAGGACCCATACGCCGGGCACCTTGATGGCGCGCTCGTCGCTCGGCCCGGCCGCTCCCTGCGGCGCCGGCTCGGAGCGCCGGTGCAGCGCGACCGCGACGGAACCGGCGAGCGTCAGCAGTCCGCAGGCGACCAGCCCGGCGGCCGGGTGCACGGCCGAGGCCAGCACGGTGACCACGAGCGGCCCGAGCAGGAAGATCGTGTCGTCCAGGATGGACTCCATGGCGTACGCCGTGCGCAGCACGTCCGCCTCGACCATCACCGCCCATCGCGCGCGCATGAACGAGGTGAACGACACCGAGGTGCAGCCGCACGCCACGGCCGCCAGGATCATCAGCAGCAGCGGGGCCTTGAGCGTGATGGCGAGGAGCAGCAGCGTCATGCCCGCGACATGCGCGGCGCCCGCGCCGAGCAGCACCCGCCGCTGGCTGATCCGGTCGGCCGTCCGCCCGAGCAGCGGGCTGACCACACCCTGTGCGAGCAGCATGGCGGCCGCCACGGTGCCCGCCCGGGCCATGGAGCCCGTCATCGCGGAGACGAGCATCAGGATGCTGATGGACCGCATGGCGATCGGGGCCCGGCCGACCACGCCCCACAGAGCCAGTGGCGTGGCGCCGGGTAACCGGAGCAGTCTCAGATAGGAACCGAACCCCGAATGCGACCCCGAAACCGCAGCGGACACAGCACTCCTGTCGGCATGAAATAGGCCATGTGGAAAGCTCTGGCAAATTCGGGTCGGAAACTCGGTTCCGCCACATGTCGGGAAACTATTCGCTTCCCCGCCGACCGTGCCGATCTGGTGCGCCCCCGCCCGCTGCCGTGCCGTGGTGATAGTAGGGTGATCACCGCAGGGTGTCAACGGCTTATATTCGTGGCGTGAGTTGGGAAAAGTGACGCCGGTGCCGGGACACGGACCCGGCCGTTCCGGACTTCCTGTGCGACGGTGATTTATTTCCCCATACGATGACGGACGACCGCGGGTGAACGGGCGGTCCCGACCGATTCGATGCAGGAGGAAAACGTGACCGAGCGGACGTCCGGCGGGCCAGTCAAACAGCGGAAGAACGGGCTCGACCGCGGGATCAGCGACGAACTCGCCGCGAACATGAACCAGGGCTGGGCCGACACCGAGCGCGACGATCTGCGGCCGATACCGCAGGCCGCCCACACCGCCCGCCGCCGCGCCGCGCTGTCCGCCCGCTTCCCCGGCGAGCGTCTGGTCGTCCCGGCGGGCCGGCTCAAGGTCCGCGCCAATGACACCTACTACCGCTTTCGGCCCTCCTCCGACTACGCCTATCTGACCGGCGACCAGACCGAGAACGGCGTGCTGGTCCTGGAGCCCCTCGCGGACGGCGGCCACACCGCGACCGCCTATCTGCTGCCCCGGTCCGACCGCGAGAACGGGGAGTTCTGGCTTTCCGACCGCGGCGAACTGTGGGACGGCCGCCGCAACAGCCTCACCGAGAACGCCCGGCTGCTCGGCCTGCCCTGCGAGGACGTTCGCGCCCTGCCGGACGCGCTGCGCGAGGCCACCGGCCCGGTCAGGGTGCTGCGCGGCCACGACACGGTCGTCGAGGACGCCCTCAGCGACAAGGTGACGGCCGAGCGCGACGAGGAACTGCGGGTGTTCCTCTCCGAGATGCGCCGGATCAAGGACGACTTCGAGATCGCCGACCTGCGCTTCGCCTGCGAGGCGACCGCGCGCGGCTTCGAGGACGTCGTACGGGTCCTCGACCGGGCGCAGGCCACCTCGGAGCGTTACATCGAGGGCACGTTCTTCCTGCGCGCCCGGGTCGAGGGCAACGACGTCGGCTACGCCTCGATCTGCGCCTCCGGCCCGCACGCCACCACCATCCACTGGGTGCGCAACGACGGCCCGGTGCGCCCCGGCGACCTGTTGCTCCTCGACGCCGGCGTGGAGACCCGCAACCTCTACACGGCCGACATCACCCGCACCCTGCCGGTCAGCGGGACGTTCACCCCGCTCCAGCGCAAGATCTACGACGCGGTGTACGAGGCCCAGGAGGCCGGCATCGCCGCGGTGCGGCCCGGCGCCGGGTACGGCGACTACCACCGCGAGGCGCAGCGGGTATTGACCGAACACCTCGTCTCCTGGGGCCTGTTGGGCGACCTCGCGGTGGACAAGGTCCTCGAACTCGGCCTCCAGCGCCGCTGGACGATGCACGGCACCGGGCACATGCTCGGCATCGACGTCCACGACTGCGCCGCGGCCCGCAGGGAGATGTACGTCGAAGGAACCCTGGAACCCGGCATGGTCCTGACCGTCGAGCCCGGCCTCTACTTCCAGGCCGACGACCTCACCGTGCCCGAGGAGTACCGGGGCATCGGCGTGCGCATCGAGGACGACATCCTCGTCACCGAGTCGGGCAACGAGAACCTGTCGCTCGCGCTGCCCCGCCGCTCGGCGGAGGTCGAGGCCTGGATGGCGGGACTCGGGGACTGACACGACCGCCGCCGGCCGGGTGTGAGCGCGGGCCGGCGGCAGTGGGCGGGCGTGGGCCGGCTGTCGGACGCGGGCGCGGACGGTCGGCCCTCCGCGGGCGCGGTTTCCCGGTGCCGGTCCTGGCGGTGAGACCCGTCTCGGGCGGGTCTCCTGCCCGACCGGTCCGCCCGGTGCCGCGGTGTCAGCGGGATCGCGCATAGAAGGCCGCCAGCAGGCGTGGTGTCTGATGTCGGTAGAGGTCGGCGAGGCGGGCCGAGGGGAGACCGGATTCGCGCAGGGCGGTGACGAGGCGCGCGGCGAGCAGGGAGTTGCCGCCGATGTCGAAGAAGTTCTCGTCCAGGCCCGCCTCCAGGCCCGTCGCCCTGTCCCAGCAGGCGAGGACCAGGGCCTGGGTGTCGTCCACCGGGTCCTCGGTCCGGCCGGCGCGCGGGACGGGGAGGGCCGACACGTCGAGCTTGCCGTTGGGGGTGAGCGGCATGGCCGGTACGGCGGTGAGTGTGGCCGGGAGCATGTAGTCGGGCAGGGCCGCGGCCAGCCCGCGCCGGACCCCCTCGGCGTCCCAGGGGCCCGCGTCCGGGGCGGGCACGACATAGGCGTCCAGCCGGTCCAGGGCCGGGTCGCCGGGTACGGGCCGGCAGACCACCACGGCGGCGGCGAGCACCTCCGGCCGCGCCAGCAGTACGGCACGGATCTCGCCCAACTCGATCCGATGGCCGCGGAGTTTGACCTGCTGGTCGAGGCGGCCGAGGTGCTCCAGGGAGCCGTCGGGCAGCATCCGCCCGAGGTCGCCGCTGAGATAGATCCGCTCCCCGCTCACCGGATCGGCGACGAAGCGCCGCGCGGTCAGCTCCGCGCGGTTGACGTACCCGAGGGCGACACCGGCCCCGCCCACCGCGATCTCACCCGACGCGCCGGGCGGCAGCGGCCGCCGGTGCCCGTCCACCACGCGGACGGACCAGCCGGGCAGCGCCGGGCCGACCGACCGGGAGGCGGCGGCCACCAGCTCCTCGGTGATCTCCTGTGCCGTCACATGGACCGTGGTCTCCGTGATGCCGTACATGTTCACCAGCCGGCACTCGGCCGCCGGATGCACCGCGAGCCAGCGTCCCAGGCCCGCCGTGTCGAGGGTCTCCCCGCCGAACACGACCAGTCGCAGGGCGAGTTCGGTGCGCGCGCGGCATTCCAGTTCCACCAGTTGCAGGAAGCTGGAGGGCGTCTGGTTCAGCACCGTCACCCCCTGCTCGGCCAGCAGCGCGCGGAACTCGTCGGGTGCGCGTCGTACGGACTCCGGTACGACGACCAGCCGCCCGCCCGTGAGCAGGCACCCCCAGATCTCCCACACGGAGAAGTCGAACGCCACGGAGTGGAACCAGGTCCACACGTCGTCGGGGCCGAACCCGAAGGACGGGGCGGTCGCGGCCACCAGACCGAGCACGCTCCGGTGTGCGACCTCGACGCCCTTGGGCCGGCCCGTGGAGCCGGAGGTGAAGATGATGTACGCCGGGTCCGCACCGCCGCCGGCCGCCCGCTCCGGCACCGGCGCCGAGGCGGTGTCCCCGAGCCGCCGGGCGGTGACCGCGGGCAGGCCGAGGGGGCGTACCCGCTCGGCGTCCTCGGTGACGACGAGCGCCAGACCGCTGTCCTCGGCCATGAACGCGAGCCGCTCGTCGGGTACGTGCGGGTCCATGGGGACGTAGACCGCGCCGGACTTGAGAACGGCCAGCAGGGCGGCGACGGTCGCCGCGGAACGGTCCAGGAGCACGCCCACCCGGCTGCCGCGGACCGCACCGGCCGCCCGCAGCCGGACGCTGATCTCGTCGGCCCACTCGTCCAGTTCCCGGTAGCCGACGTGCCCGCCGGAATCCGTCACGGCCACGGCGTCAGGGGTGCGCCCGGCCTGCGCGGCGAAGGCGGCGGGGATGCTCGACGGAAGGTCCCCGGAAAGCTCCGGAGCGCGGCCGAGCGCCACGGACTCCCGCTCCTCGTCCGGCCCTTGGAGCGGGATCTCGGCGAGCGTCCGGCGCTGCCGCGCGGGGTCCGTGAGCTGGTCGCGCAGATGGCTCACGGCGGCGTCCAGCCGCTGTGCCAGCCACGCGGGTACGTCACCCGGCCCGGCGGTCACCGAGGTCCGGCCGCCGTCGGGGTCCCGGGTCACGACGAGGGACGGGTGCCCGGCGTCCTCCTCCGCGGCTTCCACGAGAAGCCGGGCGGGGACGTCCTGACCGGCCGGTGCCATGATCTTCTCGTAGTGGCGCAGCAGGGCTTCCCGATACGCGCCGACGGTCGTCCCCTCCTTTGCCCGGACGTCCACCGCCTGGTAGTCGCCGAGGCCCACCCGGGCCTCGACGTCCCGCTGTCCGGCGAAGCGGGATACCGCGAGCACGGCCGCCGCCAGTAAGTCCTGTGGTGGGTCGACCGGGGTGCCGGCCTCGGCGTTCGACGACCGCTGTGCGCGCATCCGCTCCAACTCCCAACGTCCTGTGAGATCGTGTCGCCCGCGCGGCGGAACCGCGGCGCGTGGATCAGGCGCTGCCGCCGAGTTCCTTCTCCATGTGGGCCATCAGCGGCCCCCACTGCTCGGTCAGGTACATGTGGCTGCCGGGAAGCTCGAAGGACCCGAACCGGCCCGTCGTGAAGTCCCGCCAGCGCCCCGCCGCTTCGGCGTCCACGAGCGCGTCGCGCTCACCGCGCACGGTGACGACGGAGCACGAGGCGAGGGGGTCGGCGGGGGGCTCGTACGACTCGTGCGCGGTCACGTCCGCGCGCAGGGCCGGCAGGATCAGTTCGCGCAGTTCGGGGTCCTCGGGGATGGACTGCGGCTCGCCGGCGTTCAGGCCGACCTGGTTCAGGAGGCCCTCGTCGGGCAGGTCCGCCGCACGCGTCCAGGGGATCTCGCCGGGGGCGGCGGAGCCGCTGGCGAAGAGGACCAACTCCCGGGTGGGGCATTCCACTTCGAGCAGCCGGGCCAGCTCGTACGCGACGATCGCGCCGAAGCAGTGCCCGAAGAGGGTGATCCGGCGCCGGTCGGCCACCGCCGTGATCGCGGCCGGGAGGATGGCGCGGGCGAGCCGCGGAACGGTGTCGAAGGGCTCTTCGAACAGCAGCTTCTCCTTTCCCGGGAGATCGATCGGCGCCACGTCGAAGACGGACGAGGCACCGCTCCAGGGGGCGAAGAAACTGGGGCCGCCACCGGCCGGCGGAAAGCAGAGCAGGATGTCCGAGCGGGAACCGTCCATGCGTGGTCAACCTTCCGAAGGGCTGAACGTGTCGAGGTAGAGGCGCAATTCGGCTTTGAGCGCGGCGATGATGTTCTCCTCGCGGCGGAATCCATGGCCTTCGCCCTCGAACAGGAGATGGGTGCGCACCAGGTCCGGGTTCTTGACGCGGGCCAGGAAACGATCGCACTGGGCCGCCGGGCAGACCGGGTCCTCGGCGCCGTGGAAGAGCGCGAAGGGCGTCGTGACGCGCTCGGCGTGATGGATGGGGGAGCGTTCCACGAAGCGTTCCGGGACCTCGTCGGGGCGGCCGATCAGCCCCTCCACGTAACGCGATTCGAAGTCGTGCGTCTCACCCGTGACCGTGGCGGCCGCGTCGAGCAGCGGGTAGTAGATCGCCGCGCAGGCGTAGCGGCCCCCGGCGAGCGGAGAGGCCAGGGACGCCGCGGCGGTCCAGCCCCCGGCGCTGCCGCCGCGGATCGCCACCCGCGCCGGGTCGGCCAGTCCCTCCGCCACGAGCGCCGAGACGACATCGGCGCAGTCCTGGACGTCGCCGACCCCCCACTGGCCGCGCAGCCGTTCACGGTAGGCGCGGCCGTAGCCGGTGGAGCCGCTGTAGTCGACGACCACGACGCCGATGCCCCGTGAGGCGAAGTACGCGATCTGGAGGTCGAGGGCCTTCGGCGTCCGTGCGGTCGGGCCGCCGTGCACCCACACCACGAACGGTGTCCTCTCGCCCTGCGGGCCGGTGAAGCCGGGGTTGCGGGGACGGTAGAGGCACGCCTGGATGTCGCGTCCGTCCGCGCCCTCGAAGGTGCGCGGCTCCGGCAGCGGGCAGTAGGCCGGATCGAGGCCGTCCCCCTCGGAAGCGGAGACGACCTTCGCGGCCAGGGTGCGGGCCGACGTCTCCACGACCTCGTAGCCGGACGCGGGTCCCGCGGCCACACCGAAGACGCGGTCCCCCCGTACCGCCAGCGTCGGCGCCCACTCGGTCCACGGCCCCGCCACATCGGTCAGCGTCCCCGTCCCGGGGTCGAGGATGCCGAGGGTGAGCCGGCCGTGCCCGTGCAGGACGGCGATCCGGCCGTCCGGAAGCACCCGGAACCACTCCATGCCCACCTGCCACAACGCCCCGGCGAACTCCTCCCGGGCCGGGTACAGGTTGCGCGCCCGCCCGGTGGTGGCGTCCACCCGGTGCAGGTTCCACCAGCCGCTGCGGTCGGTGCTGACGATCAGTTCGTCGGCGGTGTACCACTCCACCTGGGCGATGGACTCGACGGACGCGACGGCCTCCCCGGCCCCGTCCGAGGTGAGCGCCAGGGTCCGCTGCTCGCGCAGGCCCCCGCCGGGATCGACCTCGGCGAGGTGCAGCGCCGTCGCGTCCCACGGCATGTCCGGGTGATCCCACGACAGCCACGCCGCCCGTCCGCCGTCCGGTGACAGCACCGCACCCGTGAGGAACCGCGGCCCGTCGTCCGTCAGTTCCCTGATCCCGGCGCGATCCCCGGCGGCCGATCCGTCCAGCGGCACGGCCGCCAGGACGCGGCGGACATCACCCGGCCGCGGACCCGTGTGCTCCTCCAGGACGCACCAGACCTCACCGCCGCCCGGCCCGACGCGGGGCGCGCACCAGCGCAGTCGGCGTCCCTCACCCGCCGCGGCCTCCGGCGTCAGCGCCCGGGGCGCCTCGTCCTGCGCCGGGGCGTACGCGTACAGCCGTTGGTCCGCGTGATGGGTGAACACGACGAGCGGGCCCCCGGTCGCGCGCTCGTGGCAGGTCCAGGGCCGGCCGCCGTACTCGTGCACGCTGTTGCGGACGTTCCAGGGTGCGGGCAGCACGTCATGCCGCTGTCCGTCGCGCAGGCACAGCAGGGCCTGCCGCCCGCCCTCGCTCGGGCGCAGCTCGGTCCACCACACCTCGTCCCCGACGCAACCGAGCCATTCGGCCCGGCCGGGGTGCGAGGCGGCCGCCTCCTCGGTGACGGGGGAGGACCAGGTCCCATAGGGGGCCGGGTGCGGGGGGCGGGTCATGGTGAGCCTTTCGTCGGCGGCTTCGAAGTCAGCCTTCGAACCAGATGGCGCTGCGGTCATGGAATTCCTGGTCGCGGTCGTGGCAGCAGACGTCCTTCTTCCGCGCCAGCAGATGGGTGCCCGCCCGGGGGTCGTCGCTGTCGTGCAGTCCGCAGGACGCGAGCAGCTCCCGTACCTCCCCGCACCGCTCCGGACCCGCGAGGAGGACGGCGCCGTGCGGGACGACGAGGTCGGCCAGCGAGCCGATCAGCCGGGCGGCCGGCACCGCGTCCAGCTGCGGGCAGGCAGGCTCGACGTAGGCGCCGGGGAAGCGCGGATGGCCGCCGAGGCCCGCCGGGTCCTTGCGGACGACGTCGTGCGCGGTCACCTCCAGCACGGCGAGCCCGCGCCGCGCGAGCGCCGCGCCGAGGGCCGCCCCGACCTCGCCGACGGCGAGGACGCGGGGGGCGATGCCCGGATTGGCCTGGGCGGACATCGAGGCGAAGAGGGCGAACTTGTTGAACGCGAGGGCGAGGGGGCCGGCCCCGGGGGCGGGCGCGGGCTCAGTCTGCTGAGGGTTCACCGATCTCCTTGAGGAATTCCAGGATCGCGGCGGCGATCGTGGCGGAGTGGCCGGTCGGGACGTGCGCAGCGCCGTCGATCTCCAGGTAGCGCGCGTCCGGCATCGTCTCGACGGCGCGCCGGAGCAGCGCGGGCGGGAACATGCGGTCCCACTCGGAGGCGACCACCAGGGCGGGGACCGTGAGCCCGGCGAGTTCGGTCAGATGGTCCTCGCGGGCCCACTGAAGGGTCGCGGCGGTCTGCCCGACCACGCCGGCGTCGGCAGGCCCGGCGATGATCTCGGCCGTCAGCTCCCGTGCCTCGGCCACCGCGCGGGCGTCGTGCCACCGCGTGGGCGGGACCAGCCCGTCGGCGGCCAGCCAGCGCAGCGCGGCCGGGGGCGGCGGGTCCAGCGTGTACAGCTCCGCCGTGGCTTCGAGCACCGGTACGGCGGCGGGGGAGAGGTCACCGCAGCCCTGGAGGAAGGTGACGGAGCGGACCAGGTCGGGTCGGCGCAGGGCCACCGCCTGGGTGACGAGGCCACCGAGCGACGACCCGATCACATGGAAGGGTCCCATGCCGAGGTGTTCCATCAGGCCGATGGTGTCCCCGACCAGGTCCTCCCAGGTGTACGGGGCGGCGGGCACCGCCGAGGGCGGCATGCCCCGGTTGTCGAAGACGACGGTGCGGTAGCCGGCCGCCAGCAGTGCCGGCACGGTCTGCATCTCCCAGACGACCGACGACTGACCGGACCCGGCGACATGGAGCACCGGAGCGCCCCGGTCGCCGTCGACCGCGTACGAGAGATCCGTTCCGTTGATCCTGGCGAGTGGCACGGCGGCGAACTCCATGGGGGCTGGGCGGTGGGGGGTGGTTCGGCACGGCTCGGTTCCCGTGCCCGGGGCGGATCGGACGGCGGAGGGCGCCGCGTATCACCTCGTACCCGGTGCCGGCCCGGAGCTCCGGGCGATGGTGCGCAGGAGGCCGGCCAGGGTCGGCGACCGCAGGAAGTCCCGCAGCCCCACCTCGACCCCCAACTCCCTTCTGAGCAGCCCGACCAGACGGACCGCGCGGGTCGAGTTGCCGCCCACGTCGAAGAAGTTGTCGTCGTCGCCCAGCTCGTCCCGCTCCAGGACCTGGCAGAGGAAGCGGGCGACCTCGGGCCGCCGTGCGTCCTGTCCGGCCGGCGCGGCGGGCTCGGCCACGGCCACCCGGCCGAGTCCGGCGAGCCGGGCGCGGTCGGTCTTGCCGTTGGCGGTCACGGGGATCTGGTCCACGATCGCCCACAGCCCCGGCACCATGTACGCGGGCAGCCGCTGGTCGAGGAACGCGCTGAGTTCGGCCGTCGAGGGGGCCGAGCCGGTGTCCTCGGGGACACAGGCGGCGAGGAGTTGCCTGCTCACGCCGCCGTCGTCGGCGACCACCACGGCGGCGTCCCGCACCCCGGGGTGTTCGCGCAGCGCGGCCGCGATCTCGCCGGGTTCGATCCGGAAGCCGCGGATCTTGACCTGGTCGTCCACCCGGCCGAGGAACCGCACCCGGTCCCGGGAGTCCAGGCGGACCAGGTCGCCGGTCCTGTAGAGGCGCTCGGGGACGTCCGCAGAGAAGTGCCCGAAGCGCTCCGCGGTCCCGGCCGGGTCGCCCGCGTAGTCGAGGGCCAGCCCGTCCCCGCTCACGTACAACTCCCCCGCGGCTCCGGGCGGGAGCAGCCGGCCGCGCTCGTCCAGGACGTGCACGCCGGAGCGGGGCACCGGGACGCCGATGGGCAGCGGGTCCTCGACGTCCTCGGCGCGTCCGACGGTGTGCACGGTGGAGAAGGTGGTGTTCTCCGTCGGGCCGTACCCGTTGGTGACGAGCAGATGCGGGTGGCGTCCGAGGAGTTCGGCCACCTGTCGGGCGGGCACCACGTCCCCGCCGGTCAGTACGTGCCGTACACCGGTGAACCCGTCCGGGGCGAAGTCGGCCACGAGCCGGAACAGTCCCGACGTCAGCCAGCACACCGTCACCCCGCGCCGCCGCAGGAAGCCGCCGATCTCGGCCGGCGTGGGCAGCCCGGCCGGCAGGACCTCGATCGCCGCGCCGGACAGCAGCGGGCCCCAGATCTCCAGGGTCGACGCGTCGAAGCTCAGCGGCGCGAACCGCAGCACGCGCTCGCCGGGGCCGAGCCGCAGGTAACGGACGTCGTGCACCAGCCGGGCGACCGCCCGGTGCGGGACGCGCACGCCCTTGGGCGTTCCGGTGGAGCCCGAGGTGAACGCGAGATACGCGACCCGGTCGGGGTCCCCTTCACCGGCCGGCCGTACGGCGGCGTCCTCGGCGCCGGCCGGCCACGGCTCCACCAGTGGCAGCCCGATCTCGCCCAGCCGTCCCAGCTCCGCCCCGGGCCGCGCCACCACCGCGGCGGGCTTCACGCGCTCGAACATCTGGTCGACGCGGTTCGCGGGCAGGGCCGGGTCCATCCCCAGGTAGGAGGCGCCGGCCCACAGGGCGCCCAGGACGGCCACGATCTCGGCGACCGACCGGTCGAGGGCGATCACCACGGTGTCCCCGGTCCTGACCCCGACCGCGTGCAGCCGCGCCGCCTGGCGGGCCGCCGCCTCGGCCAACTCGGCGTAGGTGAGCGCGTGTCCGCCCTCGCGTACGGCGGTCGCCGACGGCTGCCGTTCGACCTGGGCGAGGAACAACTCCTCGACCGTCCGCGCCGGATACGGCTGCTCGGTCCGGTTCAAGCGGTCGAGCCGGGCCCGTTGGGGCGGGGACACGGCCCGTACGTCTTCGAGGACCGCCGCCAGCGGGTCCCGCGCCAGACGTACGACGGCCTCCCCGAAGTCGGCGAGGAACGCCTCCGCCTCCGCCGGAAGCAGCACGGCGGTCGCGTACTCCAGACTGCCCGCGTAGGACGGATCGCTGTCGCTGACGAACAGTGTCGCGTCGAACTGCGAGCCACCGCCGTGCAGTTCCTCGATCCGGACGGCGAGCTCACGGGTGGCCAGGCGCCGGGGCACCAGCTGGTCGTGCATGCCGAAGCAGAACTGCACCAGCGGGTGGCGGCTGGTGCTGCCGCCCATGCCCAGCCGGGTGACCAGCGTGTCGACGGGCAGCGAGCCGTGTTCGAGGCTGAGGGCCAAAGAACGCTGCACGGCGCGCAGATAGTCGCCGACGCCTTGGTCGTCGTCGATGTCGATCCTGACCGGCACCAGATTGCCGGTCACCGCGACCAGTTCGCGCAGCTCGGGGGTGGTGCGGCCGGCAAGGGGCACGCCGATCAGCAGCCGGCGGGCGCCGGTGTGGCGGCTGAGGGTGAGGGCGTAGCCGCCGAGGAGGAGGGCGAAGGGGGTGACACCGCACTCCCTGGCCCGCGCGGTGATCCCGGCGGAGGCCGCGGTGCCGAGGTCGAAGGGGGCGCGGGTGCCGGACGGGTCCTGCAACTCGGGACGCCGGCGGTCGGTCGGCAGCTCCAACACCGCCGGGACGCCCGCCAGATGCCGCTCCCAGAACGCGCCCTGCCGGTCCCACACCCCGCTGCCGGACAGGTGCTCCTGGTGGTCCAGCAGGGACTGGAACCGGGGGGCGGGCGGGAGCGACCGGTCCGGGTGGTCGTAGGCGTCGAACAGCTCGCGCAGCAGCAGGCCGACCGACCAGCCGTCGAGCAGCAGGTGATGGGCGATCAGCACCAGGGCGTGGCGGTCGCTTCCGGCGGACGCGAGGAGGAAGCGCAGCGGGGGAGCGACGGCGAGGTCGAACACCACCCGCCCCTCCCGGGCCGCCGCCGACCGCACGAAGGACTCGAAGTCGCCGTCACGCTCCGCCTCGTAAGCCAACTCCTCGACGGACACGGTGAATTCGTCGCCCACCTGCCGGTCGACCCGGCCGTCCACGTCCACGAAGCGGGTGCGCAGGTTCTCGTGCCGGCGGCCCACCGAGGCCACCGCCTCGGCCAGCGGTTCCCGTCGGAGGGGGCCCTGCGCGAAGGCGAGGAAGACCAGGTTGTACGGCGAGCCGCCGACCGCCCGCTCGGTGAGCCACATGCCCTGCTGCGCGTGCGACAACCGCCCCTCGCCGCAGCCGGGTTCGGCGACCGGGCGCCGCCCGTCGGCGGGAGCGGGCCCGGCGCCCGGACGGCGCGTCCCGGGACCGGTCGCCGTCCCCGCTCCAGCCGCGTCCGAGAGGACCGTGTGCAACGGCTCGTCCGCCAGCAGCCGCCCGAGGGGAACGGCGACACCGAGCTTTTCCTCGGCGAGCGAGACCAAGTGCATCGCCCGCAGGGAGTCACCACCCAGTCGCACAAAGCTCAGTTCGGCGAGTGCGGCCGTGTCCGCCTCCCCGGGGAGTACCGAAAGCGCGAGTTCCTCAAGGAGATGAGCCATCCTGCGACTCCTTAGGGCGTTCAGATGCTCAGGTGGGCAGGAATAAATGTTTTGACAAATCCCGAGTGGCCGCACGCATCAGGGCAGGCCGGGCCGGCAGGGGGAAGAGGAGATTAGTGGCAGATGGTTCGGGAGCTAATCACGGACCGTCGCGGGGAGTCAACAGCCGCCCAGTCAATAGCCCGAGGCGACTCCACCCAAGGCGAAGTCGACATAACGGGAAATCTGGACATCTCTGTGCGGTCACGGGTTTGGCGATGATCCTCTTGCCTCGCTCTCGGCTGTGTGTTTGACTGCATCGATCATTCGGGCCGGTGTCTGTGACGGATCTGTGCGCGACGGGGGATCTACCCATGCCTCATGTTCGGCAGCTTGGCGAGCCAGAAACGACGAAAGCCGCGTTAGCGATTGAAGCGGAGCCAGGTGTTCCTGGCTCCTGGGACGACATTGTCGCCGCTACTCCCGCACCCGTCCCCGCCACCACGACGGATCGCTGGTTGCGGCTCGCGCCGAAGCGTCTGCCGGGAGAACGTGTCACCATCTCTCTGCGTGGGATGTCGGGTGAGCCTGAATTAGCGCTCCATGGCTCGGTCATGACGGGTCCCTCACCGAATACGCGCATCGATCCGTATTCGATATTCTCGGGAGCCTCGTCCTATCAGGGCCTGGCGACCGAGGGCCCGCACCCTTGGCGGGCGCTCGAACCCGGGGACGTCTATCCCTGTCTGCTCGTGCTGATGCCACATTACGAGGCGCTCCCGGTGGGCAGGCTCGCGAAGGACCCCGAGGCCTGCGCCGTGCTGCTGGAGCGGCTACGGCAGTGGGCCGGCGAACAGGGGCTGCGGAGCATCGCCTTCGAGTACCTCGCCCCGGAGGCGGCGGTCCTCACGGACGCCCTGCGTGCGGCGGGGTGGCCGGTGGTGGAGTTCGCGGCCCGCTGCGACCTCCACGTCACCTGGTCCGACTTCGACGGCTACATGGACACCCTGTCCTCGCGCCGCCGGGTGCGGGTGCGCCGTGAGCTGCGCGCCCTGGCGGAGGCCGGGGTGCGCGTCGGCACCCGCGCCCTGCGGGACGAGGAGGCCGAACTGGTCGACCTGCGCTGCCAGCTGGTCGTCAAGTACGGGGGGACCGCGGACCACGCCAAGGAGGCGTCGATGATCCGCCGGCTCCGGTCCTGCTTCGGCGACGACGAGATCACCGTCGTCACGGCCGAACGCGAGGGGAAGACACTGGGATTCGGCGTCTTCGTCCAGGACGGCGGGACGTGGATGCCCACCCTCGCCGGGGCGGACTACACCGACCCCCACTCCCGGCTCACCTATTTCGCCACGCTCTTCTACAAGCCCATCGAGCTGGCACCCGAGCGGGGCATCCGGATCATTCCATACGGCCTCGGCTCATGGCAGGCCAAGCAACTGCGAGGATGCGTCGCCGCCCCGCTGTACGGCGCCGCTCTGCGCCTTGACGGCCACCTATAGCGATCCTTCACGGGCATATACAGGGAAAGGCCCCATGACAATCGAAGACGAACGGGCCATTCGAGAGGGACAGTCTTTCGATGAATCGGTCTGGCAAACTCACGCGTTCTGCCTGATCAGTCCGGACAGTCTGCGCGAACAGCGAGTCGGCGCCATACTCGACCATCTCGCGGTCGCGGGTTTCAGGCCCGTCGGATGGCGGGAAGTGAGAGTGACCGCCCAGCAGATCGACGCGATTGCCGAGATTCAGAACGTCGGCGCCGGGAGCACATTCCGCTATCGGGCCCTCGACGCCCTCTTCTCTCTCGGGCCCTCGGTGGCCGTCCGGCTGATCGACGAAGTCCCCCGCACGGCCGAGGAGCGATACGCCGTTCTCCACGAAATCAAAGGCGGCACACCGCCCCGAACGCGTCCCGGTTCGATCCGTCACGAGGTCGGCTCGGTGAACGCCATTCTGAGCCTGCTCCATCTGTCGGACAGCCCCGCGAACGCCGCCCGGGAATCGGCCGCGATACTCGGCCCCGAACCGCTCGCGGCATTCCACGACGGCGGGACGCTCGACGGATACCTCTCGCTGCTCGCCCGGACCCAGCCCCGGGAATCCCGCGACCACGTCGCCGTCCTCGGCGCGCTGCGCGGCCGTATCGTCGCCGCGCTGTGGACCGACCTCACCGACGAAGGCCGGGCCCTCGCCGACCGGTTGGCCGCCCGCGGCGAACTCGCCCGGCCGGACGCCGGCGCCCGGCTCGCCGGACTGGTCCGTCCCGAGGCCGCCGCCCACCCGCTGCTCGCCGTCCTCGCCCACCCCTTCGACCCGAGCGCGGCCCCCTGGGACCTGTCCGAGGTGGACCTCGTGCTCCGGCGCCACGGCTGCGCGTGCGACTCCTGGGAGACCGCGGTCCTGACCACCTCGCAGTACTTCGAGCCCGTCCTCACCACGAAAGGCGCGCATGGACACGCAGACCGCGATCATGACCTTGGGACGGACTGAGCCGCCGTCCTCGACCGTCGACGCCGCCCTGAACACGCTGGACGGCGAGATCACCCCCGAGGATCTGTACGCGATCCTCTCCCGCTCGAAGGTCACGCGCCTCGCGCACGCCGCCCTCGACGGCCACACCGGCTCCGCCTGGGCGGCCCGGCTGTACGAACTCCTCGCCGACGAGGTCCGCCAGGACGACGCCTGGCAGGCCGAGGCCGCCCCGAAGATGCGCGAGGTCGTCGCGGCCGTCGAGGAGTTCGGCGGACGCATCATCAAGGGACTGTGCGCCCAGTCGGTGTACCCCCGCCCGGAGCTGCGCCATCTCGGCGACGTGGACGTGCAGTTCCCGCAGTGGGCCGCCGCCCGGCCGCTGGTCGACTGGCTGCGCGAGCGCGACTGGGTGTACGACACCGACGAGATGCCCTGGCTCAAGTGGCACGACAACGGTTCCCTGTACGGCCAGGTCTCGCTCGTCTACCCGGACAACAAGAACCCGTACGCCCGCGTCGACCTGCACATCGGCGCCTTCTCGGTCGGCCACGCCGGACTGCTCCCGCTCGTCGGCTGGCGCTCCGGCACCGCACTCGGGCTGCCCGCCACCGTGCCCAGCGTCGAGACCTCGATCGCGATCACCGCCGCGCACGCCCTGTGCGACCAGATGCTGTCCGTCAAGGACGTCAACGACCTGCACGCGCTGGTCGGTCACACCACGCCCGACTGGGTGTCGGTGAGCGAGCTGTGCCGCTCGGTGCAGGCCGAGGGCGCGCTCGCCCGGGTGGTCAACGCGGTCCGCCAGGCCTACCCGGAGAGCACCGCCGTACTCCCCCCGGACCTGGGGGAGGAGACGGGCCTGGAGCTGACCCCGCCGGGAGCCGAGGCGCGGGCCGAGGCGTTCGCCTCCCTCGCGTACGAGGACGAGCGCGCACGCGGCGCCGGAGAGGCGGCCGCGACCGCACTCGCCGACTCCGCGCGCCACTACTTCTCCGCCGACCTGAGCCCCCGTGTCGCGGACCCGGACGGGGGCGCGGCCCCGGGCGATCCGGGGCGGGACCGCTGCTGGCGGCTGGTGCCGCGCGAGGTGTGGGAGCCGCTCGCCGAGACCGGGGCCGGGGCCCCAGCGGAGGTCACGAGCATCGAACTCGCCGCCGGCATCACCCTGTTCAGCGGCGCGAACGCCTGGGCCGTCCGGTACGGGAACGACGTGCTCGTGCCCACCGTCTGGGGTGAGATCAGCCGGGAGAGCCTCGCGCTCGCCCGCCGCCTCACGGCAGGGCCGGCGTGATCGACCTCAGCGGATCTCCCGCCCCCTGGCCGGACGAGGCCACCCGGCTGTGGGCCGACCGGGTCGCCCTGGCGGCCCGGCAGGCCGACCTGTGGACCGTGCCCGCGCCACGGGGCGACGAGGTCCTCCGGGAGGCGCTGGCCGGACAACTCGGTTTGCCGGTTGAGCAGTTGACCATCACATCCAGCCTGCGGGCCACCGCGTTGACCTACGCCAGGCGCTTCGGGCACGTGGTGCTGGAACGTCCCACCTACCCCGGCGTCGTACCCGTCCTCGCGGGCGCCGGCGCCAAGGTCACCCGGGCCTCCTGGGACGAGCTCCTCAACGGCGCCGTCGGCGGCGCGCCGCAAGACACCGTGCTGTGGCTCACCTCCCCCGGACGCAACCCGGACGGAGCCACGCTCACCGACGAAGGCCGCGCCCGGATCGCGGAGTTGGCCGCCGAGGGCTACCGCGTCGTCGTCAACGAGACGTACGCCTGGTTCTGCGGCCACGCCGGCACCCCCGCCGGGGCCGACAGCGCCGGCACCCTGCACAAGCTCCGGGGCGTCGGCGCGCGCCTCGGCTGGACGGCCGGACCCAGCTGCTTCGAGGAGGCGTTCCCGGAACTGCTGGGCACACCGCCCTCGCCGGTCTGGCAGCGGGCCTGGGGCCTGTTCTTCCGGGACGGCGGCCTCGACCTGCTGCGGGACGGCCTGCTGGCCGAAGTGGACGCCGCCAAGGCCGCGTTCAGGGACCGGCTGGCCTCGGCGCACGGCATCGCGTTCCCCGCCTTCGACGGGCCCAACGCGCTGATCCCGCTGGCCGCCCAGGCGCCACCGGAACCCGGGGCCCCGGCCGCCGAGCACGTGGAGGAGTCCGCGCTCGCCGCGTTCCACGAGGAGGGATTCAAGGTCGTGGCCGCCCGGCACTTCGACGCCGACCGCCCCGCCCTGCGCGCCACCTTCTTCGGGGTCGGCGCCGCCGAGGCCATACGCTTCGCCGACGCGGTGGCCCGCTCGCCGCGCATCGCACTCCGGCTCCGATGTCAGGGACACACATGACCGACACGACACCAGCACTGCCCGCCGACCTCCTCGACCGGGCGCTGCGCGGCCGGGGCGTCGACCGGTTCGCGGGCGTCCCCTGCTCCTACTTCGCCGGACTCATCCCCCTGCTCCAGCGGGACGGCCGCTACGTGGCCTCCGCCAACGAGGGCGCGGCCTTCGCCACCGCCTGCGGCTTCTCCCTGGCGGGTTCGCCCGGCGCCGTGCTGGTGCAGAACTCGGGTCTCGGCAACCTGGTCAACCCCCTCACCTCGCTGGCCGCCCCGTACGACATCGGTGTGCTGATGTTCGTCAGCCACCGGGGCGACCCGGACGGCCCGCCCGACGAGCCGCAGCACCGGCTGATGGGCGCCGCGACCGTCCCGCTCCTCGACGCGCTCCGGGTACCGCACTGGCAACTGTCCGGCGACGTCGACGACTTGGGATCGACCCTGGACGCCGCCCTCGACGCGGTCCGGTCCGGGCGCACCGCCGCCCTGGTCGTCCCGCGCGGGGTGATGCAGAAGCCGGGCCCCGCCGAGGAAGCCCCCGAGACCTCCGAACGACCGGGCACCCAGGACGTGGTGGCGGCGCTCGGCGCGCTGCTCGGGGACGAACTGGTCGTCTCCACCACGGGGTTCACCTCCCGCTGGCTGTTCGCCGGCGCCGACCGGCCCGGCAACTTCTACATGCAGGGCTCCATGGGCCACGCGATCTCCCTCGGCCTCGGCCTGGCACTGGCCCGCACCGACCGGCGGGTGTTCGTGCTCGACGGCGACGGCGCGTGCCTGATGCACATGGGCGCGCTCGGCACCGTCGGCGCGCAGGCCCCCGGCAACCTCGTGCACGTGGTCCTGGACAACCAGCAGTACGAGTCGACCGGCGGCCAGCCCACCGCGGGCGCCCGCACCCGGTTCGAGGACGTCGCCCGCGCGAGCGGCTACCGCTGGGGCGGCCGTGTCACGGCCCTCAGCGAGCTCAAACCCGCCCTGGAAAGCCTCGGTTCGCAGCCCGGGCCCGCTCTGCTGGTCATCGAGACCACGGCCGGCGCGGGCGCCGCGCCCCCGCGGGCCACGGCCAGTCTGGAGCCCGAGGCGATCCGCACCCGATTCATGACCGCGGCCGCCGGCTGAGCACCGTACCCGCCCGCCGCGGCACCACCGGCCCCCCCACCCTAAGGACTTGAGACCATGACCGTGCACGACACCACCCTGAGGCCGGCTCCCGCCACGTCCATCGGAGTCGGCGTCCACGACGCGCTCACCGCGCGGATGGTGCAGAGCGCCGGCTTCGACCTGCTGTGGCTCGGCAGCCTGGAGGTCTGTTCGCGCTTCGCCATACCCGACCGCAACCTGCTCACCCCGACCGAGATGACCTCCGTCATCCGCGAGGTCAAGGCGGCCACGACCCTCCCCGTCTACGTCGACGCCGACAACGGCTACGGCAGCGACCTCACCGCCGCCCGCGCGGTGCGCGCCTTCGAGGACGCCGGCGCCCACACCGTCGTCATCGAGGACAACGTCTTCCCCAAGCGCAACTCGCTCGCCGCCGAGGAGTCCCGCGACCTCATGGACACCGAGGAGTTCGCCCGGCGCCTGGAGCGGGTGACCGCCGAGCGCAAGAACCTGCGCATCGTCGCCCGCTGCGAGGCCCTGGTCGCCGGACTGGGCGTCGACGAGGCGGTGCGCCGCATGCGCCGCTACGCCGAGACCGGCGTGGACGGGCTGTTCGTGCAGGTCAACAAGAAGTGCAAGGACCAGCTCTTCCCGGCCCTGGAGCAGGTCCGCGGACTGCTGCCGATCACCCTCGCGCCCACCTCGCTGCCGGAGGTGCCGTTGGAGACGTTCGCCGAGTACGGCGCGACGACCGTGCTCTTCGCGAACGTCGTCGTGCGCCGCATGCTGGCGACGCTCCCCGGCATGCTCGCCACCCTGCGCGACGAGTGCCTGCTCTCCGCCGTCGAGCCGGACATCGCCCCGGTGGAGCAGGTGCTGCGCATGACCGACGAGCGAGTGGGCTAGCCCTGCGATGCCGGCCACAGGCATACGGATCTCCTCCCACACCCGGATCCCGGACCCGCTCGGCTGGGACGCCGTGGTCGCCGCCGCGGGCGCGCCGGTCTTCTACCGGTCCGCACTGCTCACCTCGTACGCCGCCCGCCCCCTGCAACCCACCCTCGACGTCCGCTACCTCACCGTCGGCTCCGGTGACGACCTGGCCGCCGTCATGCCGCTGTACCTGGTACCGGCCCGGGACCCGTTCGGCAAGCAGACCACCGACGGCCCGCCCTGGGCGGTGAGCCACTTCTGGCACTGCTACGACACCCGGCTGCCCCTGCGGCACGGGGAGAAGGAGCTGGTGGAGCCGCTGTGGGACGCGATGCGGGCGCAGGCCCGTCAGTGGGGCGCGGCCGAGTTCGGGTTCATCAACATGGCACTGGACTCACCGCTCACCCCGCTCATGGAAGGCAGGGCGCGCCGGGTGCCGCGCAACCACCGCTTCCGCATGCCCCTGACGGCCGTCGGAGGCTTCGCCGAGCACCTCGAACGGCTTCCCGGCCGGGTACGGCAGGACGCGCGCCGGCAGCTGCGGCTCGCGGCCAGAGCGGGGATCACCGGACACGTCTACCGCGACCCGCTGCCCGAACGCGTCGTGCGGGACGCGTGCCGGCTGCTCAAGCTGACCGCCGACCGCTACAACCCCGGCTACTACGAACAGGGGCCGCTGTCCCACCTGTTGACCAACGTGGGCGCGCCCGCGTGCGTCTTCACCCTGGAGGACGCGGGGCACGTCGTCGCCGCCTCGGTCTCCTTCATGGACGGACGGACCCTGCACAACTGGGCCATCGGTGTGGAAGGCGAGGTGCGCCGCGACTTCAGCCCCTACCTGGTGCTGCTGGACCTCTCCGTCGACTACGCGGTGTCCCAGGGCTGTGAGGTCATCGAGCTGGGCCGCACCAACCCGGCGTGGAAGCAGCGCTTCGGCGCGGAGCCCGTCGAGCTCGTCTCCTGGATGTGCAACTCGGAAGATCGAAAGGAATTTTCATGACGAAGCCGGCCACAGCGCTCGCTGAGGTCTTCGACCAGGGCATACCGGTGCTCGCGGTGCTCGGTGCCCAGCGCGCCGGCCTCCTCGCGGCGCTCCTCGAACGGGCCGCGAGCGCCGAGGAGTTCGCGACCGACCTCAAGCTGGACCCGCTGGCCACACGGCTCACCCTCAACGTCCTCGTGCACAGCGGGGCGGCCGTCCACGCGGACGGCCGGTACCAGGCCTCACCCGAGCTGGCCGAGCGCGCCCGCAACGCCCCGGGCGGCGTCGAGCTGCACCTGAACCTCTTCGACCACCTGCCCGAACTGCTCGTCTCCGGCAAGCCGCTGCTGTCCATGGACGGCACGCTGGAGGAGCGGGGCCGCCACTACGCCCAGGTCGCCCAGGGACTGGGGCACATGTACCCGGCCGCGGCGGCCGAGCTGGCCGCGGCGCTGGAAGGAGAGCCCTACGGCCTGGGCCGGGGCGCCCGCTCCGTGCTCGACCTCGGCGCCGGCTCCGGCGTGTGGAGCCTCGCCGTCGCCGCCCGGATGCCCGAGGCCCGGGTCACCGCCGTGGACCTGCCGCCGGTCCTCGAAGGACTGCGGCACAACGCGGCCGACGCCGGCGTCGAGGCACGGGTCGCCACGCTGGAGGGCAGCTACTTCGACGTCGACCTGGCCGAGGCCGCCCACGACCTGGTGATCCTCGGCAACATCCTGCACCTGGAGACCGCCGGGGACGCCGAGCGCCTGGTGCACCGGGCGGCCGCCGCCGTCAGGCCGGGCGGGACGCTCGCCGTCATCGACATCCTCGGCGACGGGCCGTACGAGACGAATCCGGTGCGCGCCCAGTACGCCCTGTTCCTGGCCGCCCGCACCAGCAGCGGGGCCATGTACTCCCGCGCGGAGGTGACGGACTGGCTCACCGAGGCGGGCCTCACCGGCATGCGGACGGTCGAACTCCCCAGCGCCCCGCCGCACTTCACCTGCCTCACGGCCGTACGACCGCTCTGACGAACCGACCCCTGAGAGATCGAGTACATGACGGACTCCAAACCCAGCATGTTCCTGCCGCTCAAACACCGGGACTTCGCCTTCCTGTGGACCGGGCAGTCCCTGAGTTCCATCGGCAACGCCATGTTCCCGATCATCCTGGCGATGGTCGTCCTGGACCGCGACGCCGGCGCCACCGGACTCGGCGTGGTCCTCGCGGTGCAGGGCATCGCGCTGGCCGTGGGCACGGTCCTCGCGGCCTCCATCGGCGACCGCTGGCGCCGCACCCGTGTGATGATCGGGGCGGACGTCGTGCGCGCCGTGGGCGTCGCCGCCATCGCGATCGCCCCGGTCCACCTGAACACGGCCGTCTTCATGGTCCTGGTGATCGCCATCGGCATCGCCGAGGGCCTGTTCCTGCCCGCGTACAGCGCCGTGCCCCCGCGGCTGCTGCCGGAGGACGCCCTCCAGGGCGGCAACGCGCTCAGCGCCCTGTCGCAGTACGTCTCCATGGTGGCCGGGCCGACCCTGGCCGGTCTCGTGATCGCCGGGGTCGGCCCTGGGCCCGCGCTGTGGATCGACGTCGGCACCTTCGCCGCCAGCCTCGCCACCCTCGTGTTCATCAGGGAGACCGACGCCGCCGACGCGCGCGACGAGTCCCCCGGCGACGAGGAGCCCGGCGGCATCATCCGGCGCGGCCTGCGCGACTTCAACGAGGGCATCCGGGAGATCCGCTCCCGCCCCTGGGTGGGCGCCTCCATCGGCATGGCGACCATCGTCATGACCTTCTGCGTGGCCCCCGCCTTCCTCGCCGCGCCGATCGTCGCCGAGAAGAGCCTCGGCGGGTCCGCCGCCTACGGCGGTGCGTTCGCCGCCCTCGGCGTCGGCTCGATCATCGGCTCGGTCGTCGGCGGCAGGATCCGCACCCGCCGCCCGGGAACCGTCGCGGTCTGCGGCATCTTCACCATCTTCGGATCGGTGGGCTCGCTCGCCGTGCTGCCGCTGGTCGGCGTCCTCATCTGCTGGGCGATCGCCGGCGTCGGCGTCACCGTCTTCTCCATCCTGTGGATGACCGCCCTGCAACAGGACGTCCCCGACCGGGTCCTCGGCCGCGTCATGGCCCTGGACTGGCTGGGCAGCCAGGGCCTGATGCCGCTCGGCTACGCGGCGGCCGGCGTCGTCGCGGCCAGCATCGGAACCCGCGACATGCTCATCGTGAGCGCCTTCATCGTGCTGGTCGCCGCCCCGCTGCCACTGCTGGTGCGCGGCGGTTCGACGTTCTCCTCCCGGCCCGCGGCCGTGGAGAACGAGCCGGCCGAGAGCACGGTCTGACGAGGCCCGACGCGGTCCGACCCTGCCCGGCTCCGTCCAGCCCGGCTCGACTCGGTTTGATGCCTAAGGAGGCAGCATCATGCTCGGTGCACAGATGCAGTTCGAACTCAGCAGACTGGTCGACGCGGCCTGGGCCGTCGCCGCCTACGCCGCGCAGGGCCGCGACGACCTGACACCGCAGCAGCGCGCCGCGGTGGAACGGGCGCTCACCCTGTCCGGGCTGCCGGTCGGCTCCCACGATCCGGAGTTCGCCGCCGCCCTGACCAGCCAGCTCGCCCAGGCCGCGGCGTTCGCCGAGGGCCCCACCAAGGGCTGGGGCGACATGCCCGACGAGGTCCTGCTCGCCCAGGGGCGCGGCTCGCGCCAGGTCGCCGACTGGATCGTCGACGAGGCCGCCCCCGTCCTCGGCCTCACCGGCATCGCCGAGCGGACGGACGCCGTCTTCCTCGACGTCGGCGTGGGCACCGGCCAGCTCGCCGCGCGCATCGCCGAACGCTGGCCGCGCGCCCGCGTCGTCGGCGTGGACCGCATGGAACGCGTGCTGGGTCTCGCCCGCACCGTGATCGACGAGGCGGGCTGCGCCGACCGGGTCGAGCTGCGGCACGGCGACGTCACCGACCTCGCCGACGACGCGGTGTACGACCTGGCCTGGCTGCCGCTGAGCTTCATGTCCCCCGACGCGATCCCGAAGGCGTTGGAGGCGGTGCGCCGGGTGCTGCGGCCCGGCGGCTGGGTGATCGCCACCACGTTCGCCGCCGACTCCGAACTCCCGATCGTCAACGCGATGTCCGACCTGGTCACCGCGGTCAACGGCGGCAGCTCCGTGACCCAGGAGGACCTTCTGGTGGAGATCCGCGCCGCCGGTTACAGCGAGACCGTGTCGCTGCCGTCCACCCCGCTGACCGGCGCGCTGACCGCCGCCCGCGGCTGAGCCAGCACGAGGAGAGAACATGACGAACCACGAGACCGGCTTCGCACCCGTCAACGGCACCGAGCTGTACTACGAACGCGCGGGCTCCGGCGACGCCGTGGTCCTGCTGCACACCGGCAACGGCAACACCACCATCTGGGACGGCCAGTTCGAGGAGCTGGCCAAGGACTACACCGTGGTCCGCTACGACTGCCGGGGCTTCGGCCGCTCCGGGTACCCGGACGAGCCGTACCAGTCGGCCGACGACCTCGCCGCCCTCCTCGACCACCTGGGCATCGAGCGCGCCCACGTCATCGGCCCCTCCTTCGGCGGCCGGATCGCCGTGGAGTTCGCGGTGCTGCACCCCGGCAAGGTCCGCTCCCTGCTGCTCGCCGCGCCGGTCAGCCGTGAGCACGTGTGGACCGACGAGGTGAACACGAACCGGATGGCCGAGGAGGACCTCATCTGGGCCGGGGACTACGACAAGGCCCTCGACATCAGCCTCGGCAGCTGGGTCGCCGGACCCAAGCGGACGCTGGCGGACATGGACCCGACACTGATCGCGCGGCTGCGGGTCTCCGCCACCATGGGCTACGACCGCCGGCGCAGGACGGTCGCCGAGACGGGCAACGAGCCCGACGAACTCGAACTGGTGCCCAACGCCGCCGAACGCCTCGGCACCATCCAGGTCCCCACGCTCGTCCTGATCGGCGGCATGGACCAGCCGGACGCCATCGAGATCGGCGAGCGCCTCGCGCGCGACATCCCCGGCGCGAGCGCCGAGTACATAGCCGACCTGGGCCACATGATCACCATGGAGCGGCCCGAGGAGTTCCTGGAGAAGGCCCGTGCCTTCCTCGCGAGGGCGGCACGATGACCGGACTGCTCGCGCCCCGCTCGCTCACCGCCGCGGAACTGTCCGCCGTCACCGCAGAGCTGGACGCCGTACCGGTGCCCTTCCGCTTCGCCCTGTCGGCCGCCCGGCTGCCCAGGGCGACGTTCGGGCGGATGTCCCGCACCTGGCAGACGTTCCGGCGCGGCGTCGAGGCCTTCATCGACCGTCACGACGGTGACGCCGGCCGGATGGCCAAGGCCCTGGGCCTGCCCGAGCGGCTCGTCCCGATGTGGGAGTCGCTGCCCGCGCGGGACTGGCACCTCATCGGCCGGCCCGACATGATCCTCGGCGGTACCGACGGCACCGGCCCCGAGCGCTGCGTCATCGTCGACGTCAACGCGGGCTCCCTCGCCGGGCTGTTCCCGCTCAACGACATGCTGCTGCGCGCCCACCAGGCCGACGTGCTCAGGCCGGAGTTCGGCGCGTGCGGCGAACCCCGTTACCTGATGGGCCGGTTCGCGGACGTGCTGCGCCGGCACATGACGCACGAGGACGGACTGATCGCCCTCACGTACTACGCGGACGAGGCGGCCGGGGACGACCACTTCGACAACTGGCACTACCGCTCACTGGCGTTGGAGCTGGCCCGGCACGGACTCACCGCCCGTTCCGTGCACATGGAGGACATCGAGATCCACGAGGGCGCCGCCTGGCACCAGGGACGGCGCATCGGGCTGGTCCACCGCTACTTCCTGCCGGACGTGGAAAACCCGCACCACATGGCGGAGTTGGCGAGGATATCCGCCGCTGCCCGGGACGGCGCCCTCAGGTCCGTCACCGGTCTGTGGGGAGAGATCCTCGCCACGAAGGCGACCCTCGCCATGCTGTCCGACGAGGAGTTCACCGGCGGGCTGCCGCCCTCCCTCGCCGCCGGCCTGGCCGAGGCGGTCCCCTGGACCAGGCGGCTCACCGAGCGCCACACCTTCTGGCGCGGCGAGCGCGTCGACCTGCTCGACTGGTCCCTGCGCAACCAGCACCGGCTGGTGATCAAGCCCGCGCTGGGGGAGAAGGGCCGGGACGTCCTCATCGGCCGCGAACTCACCGCCGCCGACTGGTCCGGCCTGATCGAACAGGCCGCCACCGCCGAGCGCCCCTGGGTCGTCCAGGAGCTGATGACGCCGACCCCGAAGCCCCTCTCCTTCCAGGACGAGGCCGGCGACCTGCACGAGATCACCGTGCCCGTCGTCTACGGCTCGTACGTCCTGGACGGCGAGTTCGTGGGCGCCATCCGCCGCTACGGCATCAAGGGCGACGGTCACCTGATGATCAACGGTCTTCAGGGCGCGATCCCGGCACCGGTCTACTGGAGCGACGATGAGTGACCTCGTCCTGCTCAACCCGGGGCCCGCGTGCACCTCCCCGGGGGTGCGTGAGGCCATGCTCCGAGGCGATCTGTGCCACCGCGAGCCCGAGTTCGCCGACCTCATGGGCCGCCTGCGCACCTCGGTGGCCCGGTGCCTCGGGATGGCGGACACCCACGAGACCGTGCTCATCACCGGCTCCGGCACGGCGGCCATGGAGACGGCCGTGATCGGCTCGGTCCGCGCCGGACGCAAACTGCTGGTGGTCAACAACGGGGTGTACGGGGCCCGGCTGCTGTCCATGGCCGAGGCGCACGGCGTGGAGACGGTCGTGGTGGAGGCTCCGTGGACCAGACCGGTCGATCCGGGCGCCGTCGCCGACCTGCTGCGATCGGACGGTCGCATCGACGCCGTCGCCTGCGTCCATCACGAGACGACCACCGGAATGCTCAACCCGATCGCGGAGATAGGTGCGATCGTCCGTGATCACGAAGCGGTGTTCCTGGTCGACGCGATCAGCTCGACCGCCATCGAGTCACCCGATCTCGCCGAGGTGCACGCCGACATCGTCTGCGGGACGGCGAACAAGGGGCTGCACGGCGTTCCCGGCGTCTCCTTCCTGCTGCTGTCCACCGCCAAGGGCACGGGCCGGGTCGCGGCGGCGCCCCGGCGCAGCGTCTACCTCGACCCGGCGGCCCAACTGAGGTCCCAGCGCGCCGGGGACATCCCGTTCACCCCGGCGGTCCAGACGTGCTACGCGCTGGACGAGGCCATCGCACAGTACGAGGGGGCCGGCGGGTACGAGGCGCGCCTTGGGCTGTACCGGGAACGCGCGGCCGTGGTGCGCGCCGGGTTCGCCCGGCTCGACCTGCCGGTCCTGATCGAGGAGCCGTACCGCGCGAACTCGGTCACGGCTCTGGGCCTGCCCACCGGCATCACCTACCGTGCCCTGCACGACGAGCTGAAACAGCGCGGCTACGTCATCTACGCCGGGCAGGGGCGCCTGTCGCAGACCCACTTCCGCATCGCCACCATGGGCGAGATCCCGATGCCCCGGCTGGTCGAGCTGGAGGGGGCGCTGGAGGAGTCGATCCGGCACCTCACCAAGGCGCGGGGCGAGTAGGAGCCCTGCACGACGGCGGGCCCCGCCGGGCATCGACCGGCGGGGCCCCTGTCGGTCCCGGGTCCTCAGTCCTGTGCGTCGACCACGCGGAAGCGTTCGGCCACGACCAGGGCGTCGTCGTCCACGACCGGCGTGTACCCGAGCAGTTCGGTCACCTGCGCGCCGCGGAAGAAGTCCCGGTGGGCGGCGGCCCACTCCTGGACGTCGGCGTACCCGCGGCCCTCGTCCAGCGCGAACCGGTCGTCCACCTCGCGGAACGGGATCACCCGGGCCTCGGTCAGTTCGATCACGACGGCCGTGCGGTCGTCCGAGTCGAGCACCGCGTACCGCTGGCCGACCTCCGGGATGGGCTGCCCTATCTGCTCCAGGATCTCGACCAGCGCCGTCATCGCGGTCTTGCGGCCGCTGATGATGGCCTCGACCCCGCTGTCGCGCTCCGGACCGGGGAAGGCAAGGGCAAGCTTGGGGAGATCGTCAGCGCTCATGCCGTCGAGCGTACCCGACGGCATCCGTCAACTCGTTGATTGAAAAGCCGAGTTGGCGTGCCGACGGAACGCCGGTCCGTCCGGCCCGCGGCGGGGGCGGACGGACCGGCGTGAGCGGTCACGCGGTCCGGATCATTCCCGGACTACTGGGTGAAGGCCGCGGTCCCGTTCGGGGTGCCGAGACCCGTCGGGCCGTCGTAACCCGTGCCCGCCTGGCACAGGTAGGAGACGTCGCACGACCCGTTCGAGCCGCTGGTGACGTCGTTGAGCTGGTCCGGGTGCGCGTAGGGGTACGACGCCGGGGTGTCGCTCGCGCCCGGGGTGCCCGCGAGGGCGTAGACGCCGGCGATGAACGGCGCGGCGGCGCTGGTGCCGCCGTACACGTTCCAGCCGCTGGCCTGGTACGTGTCGTAGACGGCGAGACCGGTGGCCGGGTCGGCCACGGACGCGACGTCGGCGACCGCGCGCTTGGCGCAGCCGGTGTCCTGCTGCCAGGACGGCTTGGCGGCGTACTGCGAGCAGCCCGAGCCCGCGCCGTCGCCGCCGGCCGAGGTGCCCCAGACGGTCTCGGAGTAGCCGCGGGCGCTGCTGTCCTTCGTCAGCGAGGTGCCGCCGACCGCCGTCACGTACGGGGAGGCCGCCGGGTACTCGACGCCGTAGCCGCTGTCACCGGAACTGACGGTGATGGCGACGCCGGGGTGCTTGAAGTACTGCTCGTCCGCGGTGGCGTCGTCGGACCCCTCGCTGCCGCCGTAGCTGTTGGACACGAACTTGGCGCCCTGCGAGACGGCCTGGTTCACGGCCGTGCCCAGGTCGTCCATGCCGGCCGAGTCGGCCTCGACCAGCAGGATCTTGCACTGCGGACAGGCCGCGCTGACCATGTCGACGTCGAGGGAGATCTCACCCGCCCAACCCGCGTCCGGGGAGGGGTAGTTGGTGCCGCCGTTCTGGTCGATCTTCTTGAAGCAGCCGTTGGCGGTGCTGCACTCGGGAAGGTTGTACTGGGAGCGGTAGGCCGCCAGGTCCTTCTCCGCGTTCGGGTCGTCGTTGGCGTCCACGATCGCGACCGTCTGGCCCGAACCGCCGTCCGTCGGGAGGTTGTAGGCGGCCTGGAGGTCGGACGGCCCGAAGCCCTGCGGGGTGTCGTCGGGGCCGAGGGACTTGTGCTGGGCGATGTCGGTGCGCTCGACCGACTGGCAGGCCATGTAGCCGGGCTTGCTCGGCTGCGAACACAGCCGGTGGGTGTGCACCGTCGTGGCCGCCGAGGCGCTCGCCGCGTGGGAGGCGGCGGGGGTGGTGGCGAAGGCCGACGTCTGGGTGGCGACGGCGACGCCGCCGGTGATCAGAGCCGCCGCGGACAGCAGCGCGGGAGCGCTGCGGCGTATCCGGTTCCTTCTGCGGTGGGAATGCAAAGAACTGCCCTCCGTGGGGGGATGGTCGACTCCGGCGCGACGGCCGGCAGGCATGTCAAGGGCATGACAATCCGCCGTTGGGGGCGGCCGGACGGAGTCCGTTTCCGGGCATCTTGATGGATGTGCCACCTCGGTCAGTGGTGGCCACGAGCGAGGTTATTGACTGTTTGCCGTTGAGAACAAGGGCAGTTGGTAAAACCTTGGCCCATGCTCTTGGGGTTGGCCGGATGTCTTGTGTGGCCATGGAGGTCCGGCGCGACCGTCAACCGTCTGATGTCGGTCCGGCGCGAGACGGTCGACCGCCGGAGCGCGCCCCAGGAACTGGCCGGATCGCTCGGCCCGCTCCGGACCCAGGGGCGGTGGCACGCCCGGCTCCCCGGACCGCGTCGAGATCCTGTGCGACCCGGGGGCGATCGGTGAACGTTTCGCCGACATCCGGCGCCAGGACCGTCACGAACTCCTCACCTTCTGCAAACTCTCTTCGTCGCCCCGACCGAGCACACGGCGGGCGTCACCGCCGTCCGCCGCCTCCACCGGTCCGGCGGCACGGCACGCGCGATCCATCTGTCCGAGGCCCTGACCGACGCCGGCACCGTCGCCCACGTCCGCCGTTTCGCCGACGCCGGCGAGGAGGCCCGCCTCGCCGCCGCCCCCCGCCGGGAGCGCCGGCCGTGCCCGCAGAGGCCGGTTCCGACGCTCGACCGGACGCCCCGCGCGCCCTGCTTCCTGTACGCGGAGGTCGTCCGGGCCCATCGGGAGCGGAGCCGCGGCGCGGACCGATCCGCGGCCGGCGGCTCCCGCGAGCAGCCGGCTCGGCCGGACGCCACGCGCACGGCGCGCGCCCCTTTGCGCCGTGGGAGGATCTCTCACTGTGAGCGCATCCCCGGCGGTGAGAGGCCTGCGGGCCGCGGTGTTCGCCGCGGTGTGCGTGCTGCTCGCCGCCGCCGGCCATGGACTGGCCATGGGGGAGATGCCGTCGCCGGGCTCCGACGGGGCCGGTTTCCTCGCGGTGTTCGCGCTCGGCTGGACGCTGGGCGGGCGGGAGCGGTCGGGGAGGGGCATCGGCGCGGCCATGCTGCTCACCCAGGCGGGCCTGCACGTGTGGTTCGACGCGGACCGCACCGGCTCCCCGATGGCAGCCATGCCAGGCATGACCGGGCCCGCCGCCATGCGGATGACGGCCGCCCCCGCGCACACCACGGCCCAAGCCGCCGCCGCCCACCTCCTCGCCGCCCTGGCCGTCTCCTGGTGGCTGCGGCGGGGCGAGGCCGCGCTGTGGGCGCTGCTGCGGCGCACCGCCGCACTCGTCCCCGGCCTCCCCACCCGGTGGCACCCCGCCCCGCTGCCCACCGCCGAGCCGGTCCCGCGGAACCGAGCCGGTCATGAGCCGCTGCGCCGGGCCCCGCTGCGGCACGCGGTCACCCGGCGCGGACCGCCCGCCCCGATCCCGTACTCGCCCTGACCCCTGACCCGTGTCACACGTCACCCGTACGGAGATCGACTCACCCATGTCCGCAGCACGCATCACCCCGCGCCGCGCCGGAACCGTCACCGCCGCCGCCCTCGCCTCGGTCCTGCTCGCCGCCGGCGTCGCCGAGGCCCACGTCACCGTCCACCCCGAGAGCTACGCCAAGGGCGCCACCGACGGCGTGCTGACCTTCCGCGTGCCCAACGAGGAGGACCACGCCTACACCAGCAAGGTCCAGGTCTTCCTGCCCACCGACCACCCCGTCCTCGGCATCATGGTCCGCCCGCAGAACGGCTGGACCGCCAAGGTGACCACCACCAAGCTGAAGACGCCGGTCAAGACCGACGACGGCACCCTCACCGAGGCGGCCTCCGAGATCACCTTCACCGGGGGAAGGATCGCGGCCGGGCAGTACGAGGACTTCGACGTCGCCTTCGGTGAACTGCCCGAGGACACCGGGCAGTTGGTGTTCAAGACCCTCCAGACCTACTCGGACGGCAAGGTCGTCCGCTGGATCGGGCAACCGGCCTCCGGCGACGACGAGCCGGACGACCCGGCCCCGGTCCTGAAGCTCACCGCGGACGACCCCACGCCCGCCGCGGCCCCGGCCGGCGCGGAGAGCGCCGGCGCGAGCGACTCCACCGCGCGCGGGCTCGGCACCGCCGGGCTGGTCGTCGGCGTCCTGGGTCTGGCCGCCGCCGCGTTCGCGCTGGTACGGAGCAGGTCCGCGGGGCGCTCGTAGGAGGGCGGCCGGTGGGCCCGCACGTCGCGCGGGCCCACCACGGACCGTCACCACGGTCGGCGCCGCCCGCACCGGCCACCGCCGGTACGGCACCGACCCCCGCGGCACGGAGCACCTCGCCGCCGGGAAGCGGTGACGACTCCGGCGGGCGGGGCCGGTGCCCGGCGCGGTCCGCCGCTGCCCACCGGGCGAGTCCGCCGAGCAGCGCGGGCGCGGCGGTACCGGGCACAGCGTCGCGGAGACCGCCCTCAGCGGCGCGCACCGCGCGCCTGTGCCCCGTGCCGCGCGCAGTCAGCGAGTGGACATGGCCGCCGGCCGGTCGCGGACGGTGTCCACGAAGGGGCCGCCGGGTCCGCCGGACGGCGTACGGCCGGGAATGCGCCCCCGCCCACGGGCGGTTGATCCCTGCATGACTCAGGACTCCACGCAGGACGCGCTCCTCCCGCTGCTCTCCGAAGGACACGGCGGCGTACTGGTCACCCTCCGCCGCGACGGCCGCCCCCAGCTGTCCAATGTCAGTCACGCCTACGACCCCGACGAGCGGATCATCCGCGTCTCCGTCACCGACGACCGCGCCAAGACCCGCAATCTGCGCCGCGACCCCCGCGCCTCGTACCACGTCACCAGCGACGACCGCTGGGCGTACACCGTCGCCGAGGGCACGGCCGAACTGTCCCCGGTCGCCGAGGACCCCCATGACGAGACCGTGGAGGAGCTGATCCGGCTCTACCGCGCGGTGCTCGGCGAGCACCCGGACTGGGACGACTACCGCGCCGCGATGGTCCGCGACCGCCGCCTCGTGGTCCGGCTGCACGTCGCACGGGTGTACGGCATCCCCAAGCGCTGACCCGTGTAGCCCCGAGCGCCGGCCCGGACTACGCCGCGCCGTCCGTCCGTGCCTCGATGGCCTTGAGCACGGCGACCATGTCCTCGCCGCCGTGCCCCGCGGCCACCGTCTCCTCGAACAGGGCGTGGCAGACGTCGAGGAGCGGGGACGCCGAGCGGGCCTTGCGGGCGGCCTCGGCGACGAGCCGGTTGTTCTTCAGGACGTCGAGCGCGGCCGCCTGCACGGCGAAGTCCCGCTCGCGCAGCTTGGGCGCCTTCATCCGGGAGACCGGGCTGGCCATGGGGCCCGCGTCGAGGACGTCCAGGAACAGGCGGGGGTCCAGGCCCTGCCGTTCGGCGAAGTGGAAGGCCTCGGTCAGCCCGGTCACCAGGGTGATCAGGAACAGGTTGACCGACAGCTTCATCAGCAGGGCGCCGGGTGCCGCGCCGCACGCGAACGTCTCGCGGCACATCGGGGCGAGCAACGGCCGCACGGCGTCCACGGCCGCCGGCTCGCCCGCGAGCAGGGCCACCAACTTCCCCTGTTCCGCGGGCACTCGCGACCCGGAGACCGGTGCCTCGACATAGCGGCCGCCGACGGCGCGGACGTCGGCCTCCAGGGCGCCGGAGTACTCGGGCGAGGTGGTGCCCATGTGGACGACGGTCCGCCCCGCGACCCGCGCGGCCAGCTCCGGGGTGCCCCGGCCGAGGACCGCGTCCACGGCCGCCTCGTCGGCGAGCATCAGCAGGACCACCTCGGCCCGCGCGAACACCTCGGCGGGGTCCGCGGCGACCTCGGCGCCGGCCGCGCGCAGCGGCTCGGCGCGGTGCGGGGTGCGGTTCCAGACCACCAGGGGGGTACCGGCGCACGTCAGGCGCAGGGCCATGGGCCCGCCCATCACTCCGAGACCGATGAATCCGACGTGCACGGGGCCGCCCCTCGTCCAGCGAGCCGATTATGACAGCGGTCATAGTAGCGGGCGTTATGACGGCGGTCATAGAGTCGCCTCGGTCATAGAGTTGTCCCAGGTGAGGAACGGAGGCATGGAATGAGCGAGCGGCAGCGCGGGCCGCGCGAGCGGATGGTGTTCAGCGCGGCCCAGCTCATCCGGCGCGACGGGGTGCACGCGACCGGTATGCGCGAGGTCGCCGCGCACGCCGGGGCGCCCCGCGGCTCCCTCCAGCACTACTTCCCGGGCGGCAAGGAACAACTGGTCGGTGAGGCCGTCGCGTGGGCCGGGCGGTACGCGGGCAAGCGGGTCGGACGCTTCGTCGAGGGGCTGGCCGAGCCGACGCCGAGCGCCTTGTTCGCGGCGATGTGCGCGCAGTGGACCGACGAGTACCAGCGGGACGGTTTCGTCGCGGGCTGCCCGGTCGCCGCCGCCACCGTCGACTGCGCCGCCACCGACGACGCCACCCGCGCGGCCGTGGCCGCCGCGTTCACCACCTGGCGGACCCCGCTCGCCGAGGCGCTCACCGCCATGGGCGTGCCCGCCGACCGGTCCCTGGCCCTGGCCACGCTGATGATCAGCACCCTGGAGGGCGCGATCCTGATGGCGCGGGCCGAACAGGACGTACGGCCCCTGACGACGGTGGTGCGCGAACTGGGCCCGCTGCTGGACGCCGCGGTGACCCGGCCGGCGCCGGGCGAGCCGGGCATCAGCGGCCGGCCGGGTCCGCCCCCTCGCTCGTGAGGTACGCGACCACCATGTCCCCGACCATCGTCCGGTAGTGCTCCCGCCACTGCGGATCCGCCAGGTCCCGCCCGAACAGCGCGTCGAACGTGCGCCGGTTGACCGTACGGAAGAAGCAGAACGAGCTGATCACCGCGTGCAGGTCGACCGCGTCCACGCCCGCCCTGAACACCCCCGCCTCCCGCCCCGCCGCGACGATCCCCCGCAGCACGTCGAGCGCCGGGGATCCGATCGCGCCGAGTCCCCGGGTGGCCGTGATGTGCTCGGCGCCCTGGAGGTCCTCGATGCTCAACAGGCGTAGGTAGTCCGGGTGTCGCTCGTGGTGGTCGAAGGTCAGCTCGGCCAGGCGCCGGATCGCCGCGACCGGGTCCAGGTGGGCGACGTCCAGTCGCCGCTCGGCCTCGCGCAGCGCGCCGTGGGCCCGTTCCAGGACGGCGGTGAACAACTGCTCCTTGCCGCCGAAGTAGTAGTAGATCATCCGCTTGGTGGTGCGGGTGCGGGCGGCGATCTCCTCCACGCGGGCGCCCTCGTAGCCGGCCCGCGCGAACTCCCGGGTGGCCACGTCGAGGATCTCGGCCTTGGTCCGGGCGGCGTCGCGCGCCCGCCCGTCGGGCCGTGCCGGTTCTTCGACGCTGGTCATAGGGTGTTTCCTTCGGGCCTCGGTCCGCCGCGGTGGTGTGGTCGCTGCCGACGATTCTAGGACGCGAACATGACAGTACGGTCGCCGTGGCCCGGATGGCGTGGGCGACGGGCACCACATCACCGTCGTCCGCGCGAGCGCGGCGTCGACGCGGGCCGTACCCGGTCGGCTCCGGCCCCGCCTCGGCCGGTGACCCGCCCGGGTGTTCTCCGGCCCCGTCGGCAGGCAGGGACAGGAGCGGGACGAGGGACGTGGCCCGTTCCTCGCGCGGTCGGTGAGGGCAGGCCGGTGCAGCCGGTGTGCTGCCCCGACCTGCCCCGCCGGTCCACCCGTGGCGGACCGGCGGAAGGTCCCCCGCGGTCAGCCCTTCTTCTCGACCGCGTGGCCGCCGAACTGGTTGCGCAGCGCCGCGATCATCTTCATCTGCGGCGAGTCGTCCTGCCGGGAGGCGAACCGGGCGAACAGCGAGGCGGTGATCGCCGGGAGCGGCACCGCGTTGTCGATGGCGGCCTCGACGGTCCAGCGGCCCTCGCCGGAGTCCTCCGCGTAGCCGCGCAGCTTCTCCAGGTGCTCGTCCTCGTCCAGCGAGTTGACCGCGAGGTCGAGCAGCCAGGAGCGGATGACCGTGCCCTCCTGCCAGGAGCGGAACACCTCGCGGACGTTCTCCACCGAGTGCACCTTCTCCAGCAGCTCCCAGCCCTCGGCGTACGCCTGCATCATGGCGTACTCGATGCCGTTGTGGACCATCTTGGAGAAGTGCCCGGCGCCGACCCGGCCCGCGTGCACATAGCCGTACGGGCCCTCCGGCTTGAGCGCGTCGAAGATCGGCCGGAGCCGGTCCACGTGCTCCTTCTCGCCGCCGACCATGAGCGCGTAGCCGTTCTGCAGGCCCCACACACCGCCGGAGACACCGGCGTCCACGAATCCGATGCCCTTGATGCCGAGCGCCGCGGCGTGCTTCTCGTCGTCCGTCCAACGGGAGTTGCCGCCGTCGATCACCGTGTCGCCGGGCTCCAGCAGATCGCCCAGCTCGTCCACGACCGTCTGGGTGGCGGTGCCGGCCGGGACCATCACCCACACATGCCGGGGCGCGTCCAGCTTCTCGACCAGTTCGGCGAGGCTCTTGACGTCGGAGACCTCAGGGTTGCGGTCGTAGCCGATGACGGTGTGGCCGGCGCGGCGGATCCGCTCGCGCATGTTGCCGCCCATCTTGCCGAGACCGATGAGACCGAGCTGCATGATCAGTTCTCCTGAACGTTCTTGAGAGTGCGGTAGGCGGCGACGAGGGCCGTGGTGGACGGGTCGAGACCCGGCACGTCGGCGCCCTGGGTGAGGGCGGGTTCGACGCGCTTGGCGAGGACCTTGCCCAGCTCCACGCCCCACTGGTCGAAGGAGTCGATGTTCCACACCGCGCCCTGCACGAACACCTTGTGCTCGTACAGCGCGATCAGCTGGCCCAGTACGGACGGGGTCAGCTCGGCGGCGAGGATCGTCGTGGTCGGGTGGTCGCCGCGGAAGGTGCGGTGCGCCACCTGCTCCTCGGGCACGCCCTCCGCGCGGACCTCCTCGGCGCTCTTGCCGAAGGCGAGCGCCTGGGTCTGGGCGAAGAAGTTGGCCATCAACAGGTCGTGCTGCGCCTTGAGTTCATCGCTGAGCTCGCCGACCGGGCGGGCGAAGCCGATGAAGTCGGCGGGGATCAGCCTGGTGCCCTGGTGGATCAACTGGTAGTACGCGTGCTGCCCGTTGGTGCCGGGCGTACCCCACACCACGGGGCCCGTCTGCCACTCCACCGGGCGCCCCTGCCGGTCCACCGACTTGCCGTTGGACTCCATGTCCAGCTGCTGGAGATAGGCGGTGAACTTGGACAGGTAGTGGCTGTACGGCAGTACGGCGTGCGACTGGGCGTCGTAGAAGTTGCCGTACCAGATGCCCAGCAGGCCGAGGATCAGCGGGGCGTTGGCCTCGGCGGGCGCGGTGCGGAAGTGCTCGTCGACCAGCCGGAAGCCGTCCAGCATCTCCCGGAACCGGTCGGGCCCGATGGCGATCATCAGGGAGAGGCCGATCGCGGAGTCGTACGAGTAGCGGCCGCCGACCCAGTCCCAGAACTCGAACATGTTGGCCGTGTCGATGCCGAACTCGGTCACTTTGGCCGTGTTGGTCGAAAGCGCCACGAAGTGCTTCGCCACGGCCTTCTCGTCGCCGTCGAACGATTCGAGCAGCCACGAACGCGCGGAAGTCGCGTTGGTGATCGTCTCGATCGTCGTGAACGTCTTGGACGCGACGATGAACAGGGTCTCCGCCGGGTCCAGGTCGCGCGTCGCCTCGTGCAGATCGGCGCCGTCCACGTTGGACACGAAGCGAACGGTCAGCTCCCGGTCGGTGTACGGGCGCAGCACCTCGTACGCCATCGCGGGGCCCAGGTCCGAGCCGCCGATGCCGATGTTGACGACATTGCGGATCCGCTTGCCGGTGTGCCCGGTCCAGACTCCGGAGCGGACCCGCTCGGCGAAGTCGCTCATCCTGTCGAGGACGGCGTGCACCTTGGGCACCACGTTCTCGCCGTCGACCTCGATCACCGCGTCCCGGGGCGCGCGCAGCGCGGTGTGCAGCACCGCCCGGTCCTCGGTGATGTTGATCCGCTCGCCGCGGAACATGGCGTCCCGCAGGCCGGACACCCCGGTGGCGTCGGCGAGTTCCTGGAGCAGGGCCAGGGTCTCGTCCGTGACCAGGTGCTTGCTGTAGTCGATGTACAGGTCACCGACCCGGACCACGTACCGCTCGGCGCGGCCGGGGTCCGACGCGAACAGGTCGCGCAGGTGCCGGGTCCCCTCGGCGCGGTGGTCGGCCAGCGCCGTCCACTCGGGCCGATGGGTCAGGTTGGGATAAGGGGCGTCTGCCATCTCAGGCGTTCTCCTTGGCGGCCTCGCCGGTCAGGGCGATGGCGTACATCTCGTCGGCGTCGAGGCGGCGCAGCTCCTCGGCGATGAGTTCGGAGGTGGGACGGACCTTCAGGGCGAGGGTGCGCGGCGGCTGGCCCGGCAGGGTGAGCGTCGCGAGCGGGCCCTCGGGGCGGTCCAGGACGATCTCGCCGTCGCGGGTGCCCAGCCGTACGGCGGTGACCACCGGGCCCTCGGTGACCACGCGGTCCACGTTCACCCCCAGCCGCGCCTCCAGCCAGCGGGCCAGCAGCTCGGCGCTGGGGTTGTCCGCCTCGGCCTCCACGGCCGCCGACGTCACCTTCGTCCGGGCCTGGTCCAGCGCGGCGGCCAGCATGGACCGCCACAGCGTCAGCCGGGTCCAGGCGAGGTCGGTGTCGCCGGGGGCGTAGTTGCGGGCGCGGGCCTCCAGGACCTGCATCGGCCGCTCCACCGCGTACAGATCGGTGATCCGGCGCTGGGCGAGCGCGCCGAGCGGGTCCGCGGAGGGGGTGTCGGGCGCGTCCACCGGCCACCACACGACGACCGGGGCGTCCGGCAGCAGCAGCGGCAGCACCACCGAGGCGGCGTGGTCGGACACCTCGCCGTAGGTGCGCAGCACCACGGTCTCGCCGGTGCCGGCCTCGGAGCCGACCCGGACCTCGGCGTCCAGGCGCGAGTGGGTGCGGTCGCGCAGGGTGCGGGCGTGCCGCTTGATGACGACCAGAGTGCGCGAGGGGTGCTCGTGCGAGGCCTCCTCGGCGGCCCGCATCGAGTCGTAGGCGTTCTCCTCGTCCGTGACGATGACCATCGTCAGGACCATGCCCACGGCCGGGGTGCCGATCGCTCGGCGGCCGGTCACCAGCGCCTTGTTGATCTTGCTTGCCGTGGTGTCGGTCAGGTCGATCTTCATGGCCTGCGCCAGCTCCGTCCGTCTCGTGCGAGCATCTCGTCGGCTTCCCTCGGTCCCCAGCTGCCCGACGCGTACTGCGCCGGACGGCCGTTCGCCGCCCAGTACTCCTCGATCGGGTCGAGGATCTTCCAGGACTGTTCCACTTCCTGGTGGCGGGGGAACAGGTTGGCGTCGCCCAGGAGCACGTCCAGGATGAGCCGCTCGTACGCCTCCGGGCTGGACTCGGTGAACGACTCGCCGTAGGCGAAGTCCATCGACACGTCCCGGATCTCCATGGAGGTGCCGGGCACCTTGGAGCCGAAGCGGACGGTCATGCCCTCGTCCGGCTGGACGCGGATGACGATCGCGTTCTGGCCCAGCTCCTCGGTGGCCGTGGAGTCGAACGGGGAGTGCGGGGCCCGCTTGAACACCACCGCGATCTCGGTCACCCGGCGGCCCAGGCGCTTGCCGGTGCGCAGGTAGAACGGGACGCCCGCCCAGCGGCGGTTGTCGATGCCGATCTTGATGGCGGCGAAGGTGTCGGTCTTCGACTTCGGGTCGATGCCCTCCTCCTCCAGATAGCCGACGACCTTCTCGCCGCCCTGCCAGCCGCCCGCGTACTGCGCCCGCACCGTGTGCCGGCCCAGGTCCTCCGGGAGCCGCACCGACTTCAGCACCTTCAGCTTCTCGGTGAGCAGCGCCTCCGCGTCGAACGCGATGGGCTCCTCCATGGCGGTGAGCGCCATCAGCTGGAGCAGGTGGTTCTGGATGACGTCACGGGCGGCGCCGATGCCGTCGTAGTAGCCGGCCCGGCCCCCGATGCCGATGTCCTCGGCCATGGTGATCTGGACATGGTCGACGTAGCTGCGGTTCCAGATCGGCTCGTACATCTGGTTGGCGAAGCGCAGCGCCAGGATGTTCTGGACGGTCTCCTTGCCGAGGTAGTGGTCGATCCGGAACACCTGGTCCGGCTCGAACACCTCGTGCACGATCGAGTTCAGCTCGCGGGCGCTGGCCAGGTCGTGGCCGAACGGCTTCTCGATGACCGCGCGCCGCCAGGAACCCTCGGGCGGGCTCGCCAGGCCGTGCTTCTTCAGCTGCTGCACGACCTTCGGGAAGAACCTCGGCGGCACCGAGAGGTAGAACGCGAAGTTGCCGCCGGTGCCGCGGGAGGCGTCCAGCTCCTCCACGGCGTCCTTGAGCTGCTTGAACGCGGTGTCGTCGTCGAAGTCGCCGGGGATGAAGCGCATGCCCTCGGCGAGCTGCTGCCACACCTCCTCGCGGAACGGGGTGCGGGAGTGCTCGCGCACCGAGTCGTGGACGACCTGCGCGAAGTCCTGGTCCTCCCACTCGCGGCGGGCGAAGCCGACCAGGGAGAAGCCCGGCGGCAGCAGACCGCGGTTGGCCAGGTCGTACACGGCCGGCATCAGCTTCTTGCGGGACAGGTCACCGGTCACACCGAAGATGACCAGGCCCGACGGACCCGCGATGCGCGGGAGCCGGCGGTCCCGGGTGTCCCGCAGGGGGTTCACCCACTCCGCGGCCGGGGCGATGGGCACCCGCACGTCCTCGGGCGCCGGGGCGGGGCTCGCCTGGTCGGTCATCGCGCGTCAACTCCCTTGCTCTCCAGGGACTTCGCCACCGCGTCCAGCAGGTCCTGCCAGGCCGCCTCGAACTTGGCGACGCCCTCGTCCTCCAGTTGCTGGACGACCTCGTCGTAGGAGATGCCGAGCCGCTCGACCGCGTCGAGGTCGGCACGGGCCTGCGCGTAGCCGCCGGTCACCGTGTCGCCGGTGATCTCGCCGTGGTCGGCGACGGCGTTCAAGGTGGCCTCCGGCATCGTGTTGACCGTGCCCGGCGCGACGAGGTCGTCCACATACAGGGTGTCCTTGTACGCGGGATCCTTCACACCGGTGGACGCCCACAGCGGACGCTGCTTGTTCGCCTTGGCACCGGCGAGCGCCAGCCAGCGGTCCGCCGCGAAGACCTCCTCGTACGCCTCGTAGGCCAGGCGCGCGTTGGCGAGGGCCGCGCGGCCCTTGAGGGCGAGGGCCTCGTCGGTGCCGAGGGCGGTCAGCCGCTTGTCGATCTCGGAGTCCACGCGGGAGACGAAGAACGACGCCACCGAGTGGATGGTGGACAGGTCGATGCCGCGCTCGCGGGCCTTCTCCAGACCGGCCAGGTAGGCGGCCATGACCTCGCGGTAGCGCTCCAGGGAGAAGATCAGGGTCACGTTGACGCTGATGCCGAGCCCGATGACCTCGGTGATGGCCGGCAGACCCGCCTTGGTCGCCGGGATCTTGATCATCACGTTCGGGCGGTCGACCAGCCAGAACAGCTGCTTGGCCTCGGCGACGGTCGCCGCGGTCTCGTGCGCCAGCCGGGGGTCGACCTCGATGGAGACGCGGCCGTCGCGGCCGTTCGTCGCCCGGTACACGGAGTCCAGGACGTCGGCGGCGGCCCGCACGTCGGCGGTCGTCATCATCCGTACGGCCTCGTCGACCGTCACGCCGCGCACGGCCAGGTCGGTGAGCTGCTCCTCGTACCCCTGGCCGGAGCCTATGGCCGCCTGGAAGATCGACGGGTTGGTGGTGACACCGACGGCGCTGCCGCTCGCCACCAGGTCGGCGAGGCTGCCCGAGGTGATCCGCCCCCGCGACAGGTCGTCCAGCCAGACGGACACACCCTCGTCGGCAAGGCGCTTGAGGGCTCCCGGGGTCGCGATTGCTTCGGTCACAGTGATCATCTTTCTTCGTTGTGTCGGTGTCAGGCGCGCGCGGCGGCGAGCGACTCGCGGGCCGCCGCGGCGACGTTCTCAGGGGTGAAGCCGAACTCGGTGAACAGGGTGTCGGCGTCGGCGGAGGCGCCGAAGTGCTCCAGGGAGACGATCCGGCCCGCGTCGCCCACATAGCGGTACCAGGTCAGCCCGATGCCGGCCTCCACCGCGACCCGGGCCTTCACGGCCGGCGGCAGCACTCGCTCGCGGTAGGCGCGCGGCTGCTCCTCGAACCACTCCACGGACGGCATCGACACCACCCGGGTGCCGGTCCCCTCGGCCTCCAGCCGCTCCCGCGCGGCCACGGCGAGCTGCACCTCGGAGCCCGTCGCGATGATGATCACCTCCGGGACCTCCGTCGAGGACTCGCGCAGCACGTAGCCGCCCTTGGCCGCGTCCTCGTTCGGCGCGTAGACCGGCACGCCCTGGCGGGTGAGCGCGAGCCCGTGCGGGGCGGGGCTGGTGGCGTGCCTCTTCAGGATCTCGGCCCAGGCGATCGCGGTCTCGTTGGCGTCCGCCGGGCGGACGACGTTCAGACCGGGGATCGCGCGCAGCGAGGCCAGGTGCTCGACCGGCTGGTGGGTGGGTCCGTCCTCGCCGAGGCCGACGGAGTCGTGCGTCCACACGTACGTCACCGGCAGCTGCATCAGCGCGGACATGCGCACGGCGTTGCGCATGTAGTCGGAGAACACCAGGAAGGTGCCGCCGTAGACGCGGGTGTTGCCGTGCAGGGCGATGCCGTTCATCTCCGCCGCCATGGCGAACTCGCGGATGCCGAAGTGCACGGTACGACCATAGGGGTCGGCCTCCGGCAGCGGATTGCCCTCGGGGAGAAAAGAGCGGGACCTGTCGATGGTCGTGTTGTTGGAGCCGGCGAGGTCGGCGGAGCCGCCCCACAGCTCGGGCAGCACCGGGCCGAGGGCCTGGAGCACCTTGCCGGAGGCCGCGCGGGTGGCGACCGCCTTGCCCTCCTCGAAGACCGGCAGGACGTCCTCCCAGCCCGCGGGCAGCTCGCCCCGGCTGATCCGGTCGAACAGGGCGGCCCGCTCCGGCTGGGCGGCGCGCCACTCGGCGATCCGCTTGTCCCAGGCGGCGTGCGCCTCGGCGCCCCGGTCCAGGGCCCGCCGGGCGTGCTTCAGGACCTCGTCCTCGACCTGGAAGGACCGCTCGGGGTCGAAGCCGAGAACGCGCTTGGTGGCGGCGATCTCCTCCGCGCCGAGCGCCGAGCCGTGGGAGGCCTCGGTGTTCCGCGCGTTCGGGGCGGGCCAGGCGATGATCGTGCGCATCGCGATGATCGAGGGCCGCTCCGTCTCCTCCCGCGCCGCCTTCAGGGCCGCGTACAGGGCGGGCGCGTCCACGTCGCCGTCGGCGGTGGGCTCGACGCGCTGGGTGTGCCAGCCGTAGGCCTCGTACCGCTTGAGCACGTCCTCGGAGAAGGCGGTGGCCGTGTCGCCCTCGATGGAGATGTGGTTGTCGTCGTAGAGGAAGACCAGGTTGCCGAGCTTCTGGTGGCCGGCGAGCGAGGATGCCTCGGCGCTGACGCCCTCCTCCAGGTCGCCGTCGGAGACGATCGCCCAGACGGTGTGGTCGAAGGGGGAGGTGCCCGCGGGGGCCTCCGGGTCGAACAGGCCGCGCTCGTAGCGGGCGGCCATCGCCATGCCCACCGCGTTGGCGGCGCCCTGGCCGAGCGGTCCGGTGGTGGTCTCCACTCCCGCGGTGTGCCCGTACTCGGGGTGGCCGGGGGTGCGGGAGCCCTGGGTGCGGAACGCCTTCAGATCGTCCAGCTCCAGCTCGTACCCGGCCAGGAAGAGCTGGGTGTACAGCGTCAGCGAGGTGTGGCCGGGGGAGAGGACGAACCGGTCACGGCCGGTCCACTCCGGGTCCGCCGGGTCGTGTCGCATCACCTTCTGAAAGATCGTGTACGCGGCAGGCGCCAGGCTCATCGCCGTGCCCGGGTGACCGTTGCCCACCTTCTGCACCGCGTCGGCCGCCAGAAGACGGGCGGTGTCCACGGCACGCCGGTCGAGATCGGTCCACTCGAAGTCACCGGAGGTCTGCGTGCTCATCTTCAAGAAGTCCTCGTTCAGTGCGGAAAGACTGGCCTGATGTGTTCAAACTTAAAAGTCTGACTTTTTCGACGGAAGGGCGGGGTGTGTCACCCTGTGGTGAATCTGGGACAGTGCTCGCAGAGCAGGGACGGCGCGAAAAGGACATGGCTGACACAACGCCCCGAGGCGGTGCCGCCGGGGCCGGCGGCGGGGGCGGCACGGCCGGCGACGGCATCAGAACCCTCCCCTTCCCGACCGAGCTGGCCGTCGGCGGCGTCGGCATGCGGATCGCCCGCATGGGCGCCGACCGCGCCTGGCACGCCGACGCCCCGCTGGACCGCGTCCACCGCATCGACTTCCACGTGGTCCTGCTCTTCACCGAGGGCCCCGTACGCCACATGGTCGACTTCACCGAGTACGAGGCCGCGGCCGGCGACCTCTTGTGGATACGCCCCGGACAGGTCCACCGCTTCTCCCGCGACTGCGTGTACCGCGGAACCGTGCTCACCATGCAGCCCGGCTTCCTGCCGCGCGCCACCGTGGAGGCGACCGGCCTGTACCGCTACGACCTCCCGCCGCTGCTGCACCCCGACGCGGCCCAGCTCGAAGCGCTGCGGGCGGCGCTGGAACAGCTGCGCCGTGAGTACCAGGACACCGCGACGCTCCCGCCGAGCCTGCACGCGGCCGTCCTGCGGCACGGCCTGACCGCGTTCCTGCTGCGCCTCGCCCATCTCGCCGTCAGCTCGGCGCCCGGCTCACGGCAGCAGCCGGACAACACCTTCACCCTGTTCCGGGACGCGGTCGAGCAGGGCTTCGCCACCAACCACAGCGTCAGCGCCTACGCGGACGCCCTCGGCTACTCCCGCCGCACCCTGGTGCGCGCCGTCCGCGCGGCCACCGGGGAGACCCCGAAGGGCTTCATCGACAAACGCGTCGTCCTGGAGGCCAAGCGCCTGCTCGCCCACACCGAGCTGCCGATCGGCCGGGTGGGCGCCGCGGTCGGCTTCCCGGACGCGGCGAACTTCTCCAAGTTCTTCCAACTGCACACCGGCAGGACGCCGGTGGCCTTCCGCGCGGAGCTGCGGTAGCCGTCGCCGCCGGGCCCGCCGCCGCTCTTGACCTGGAGCGCGCTCCAGATCCGAGCATGGGCCGCATGGACACCACCGACCCCGGGATCGTCCTCGGGACAATGGACTTCGGCACCCGCGTCGACCGCGACCGGGCCTTCGCGATCCTCGACTCCTTCGTCGCGGGCGGCGGACGCTGGCTCGACACCGCCAACTGCTACTCCTTCTGGGCCGATCCACGCGGCGTCGGCGGCGCCGGCGAGCGTGTCCTCGGCGCATGGCTCCGGGCCCGCCCACGGGCGCGCGACGCGGTGCGGATCGCCACGAAGGTCCGGCAGAACCCGCTCGTGCCGCACTCCTGGCCGCGGAGCGCGGAAGGACTCTCCGCCCGCGCCGTCCACGCGGGCCTGCGGGAGAGCCTGCGCCGCCTGGGCGTCGACCGCGTCGATCTGCTCTGGGCCCACGCCGAGGACCGCACCGTGCCGCTGGAGGAGACGGTCGGGGCCTTCGGCGAGTTGGTCGAGCGGGGAGTGGCCCTGCGGGTCGGGGCGGCGAACCACGCCGCCTGGCGCGTCGAGCGCGCCCGGTCGCTCGCGCGGCAGCGGGGCGTGGCGCCGTGGACGGCCCTGCAACTGCGCCACTCGCTGCTCCAGCCGCGCCCGTTCACCCCCGTCGCGGAGGCCGGCCACCGCATGCTCACCGCCGAGGACCTGGACCTCGCGCGGTCCGAGGGGCTCACCGTGTGGTCGTACAGCTCGCTGATGTGGGGCTCGTACGTGCGCGCGGACAAGCCGCTGCCGCGCACCTATGATCACCCCGGGACCGACCGGGTGCTCGCGGTCCTGGACACCGTCGCCGGTGAACTCTCGGCCACCAGGAACCAGGTCGTCCTCGCGTGGCTGATGCGGCAGGGGATCGACCCCATCGTCGGTGCGAGCCGGGTGGAACAGGTCGAGGAGGCGCTCGGCGCGCGGCGGGTGCGGCTCGGCGAGGAGCATCTGGCGCGCTTCGCCGAGGCACGGTAGCCGCAGCCGCCCGTTCTCGAAGGAGCCACGTGACCGCAGAACGCCCCCGCGACCCCGAGGAGCCCCGTGACCGCACAGCGCCCCACGACCCCGAGGAGCACCGTGACCGCCCTCTCGCCGGCCGCCGCGGCGGACCGTACCGGCGTCTCCGTCGACACCCTGCGCTACTACGAGCGCGAGGGGCTCATCGGCCCGATCCGGCGCTCGGCCGGCGGCCGCAGGGAGTACACCGAGGACGACGTCTTCCGGATCGGCCTGGTCACCTGCTTCCGCGAGGCCGGTCTCGGCATCGCGGACCTGCGGGGGTTCGTCGCCCTCCTGCGCGCCGAGCGACCCCCGCGGGACCGGGTCTCCTACCTGCGCGGGCGCCGCGCCGTCCTGGAGCAGCGGGTGGCCGCCCTGCACCGGGCCATGGCGGTCCTCGACGAGAAGATCGCCCACTACGGCTGAGCGTCGGGGAAACCGCGTCCGGCCCGTGCCACCCGCTCCAGCGCCTCGCGGGCCGCGAGGTACCCCGCGACCCTGAACGCCCGCTCGCTGGAGCCGACGGTGTCCGCGCGGGCCTGCCGCAGCACCACCTTGGCGGCGGCCACGACACCCTGGTCCGGCAGACCCAACCGCTCCTCGACGCCCGCGGCGACCGCGGCGAAGAAGCGCGGCAGGTCCTCGGCGGGTTCGTACTCCACCGTCAGCCCCTTTGCCACCTCCAGGGCGACGCCTTCGGCCGCGGGCTCGAAATCCACCGTGATCAGCGCGAACTGCGGCGCGCAGTTCTGCTTCCGGTGCAGCACGCGCACGCCGCGGATCGGATACGGCGGAAACCGGGGCGGTCCTGACGTCATGCCAGAACGCTACCCCGGCCGCCGCGGGCGGGTCAGTGCCCGAAGTCGAACCAGTTGACGTTCACGAAGTCGGCCGGCTGCCCGCTGGTGAACGTGAGGTACACGTCGTGCGTGCCGGTCACGGACCCGATGTTGGCCGGAACCGTCCGCCAGGACTGCCAGCCCCCGGTGTCGCCCACCGCGAAACTCCCGATGGGCGCGTTGGTACGGCTGTCCAGCCGCACCTCCACCAGGCCGCTGACCCCGCTGCCCGCGCCGCTCGCCACCCGGCCGTAGAACTGGGTGGCCGCCGTGGAGCCGAAGTTCACGCCCTTGTAGAGCGCCCAGTCACCGTTGGCGAGGTAGCCCATGTCCTGCCCGCCGCCGGTGTCCGTGGTGGTCTCCGTGGCCACGCCGGACTGGTCGTCGTACGACTCCGCCTGGATCGCGCTGTAGGCGTCCCGGTTGCCGGTCGGCGGCGGGGGAGTGGTGCCGCCCCCGTCGCCCGAGGACTGGAGCACCTGGACGTAGTCGACGACCATCGGGTGGCCCGGCTCGGTGGCGCTGGTCGGGCCGCCGCCGAAGGCGCCCGGGAAGCCGCCGCCCATCGCCACGTTCAGGATGACGAAGAAGCCGTGGTTCGTGGCGTTGGTCCAGGTGGCCGCGTCCATCTGGTTCGCCGTGACCGTCTGGTAGTTGACGCCGTCGACGTAGAAGCGGATCGCCTCCGGGCTGACCGAGCGGTCCCACTCCATGGTGTAGGTGTGGAAGCCCGACTGGCACGTGGTGTTCGGGCAGGCGGTCGAGTTGCCGATGCCGCTGGTCTCGTTGCAGGGGCCGCCGGGGCTGGTCCCGCAGTGCATGGTGGCCCAGGTCTTGTTCAGGCCCTGGACGTTCTCCATGATGTCCAGCTCGCCGACGCTCGGCCAGTTCTGGTAGTTGCCGCGGAAGGGCGCGCCCAGCATCCAGAACGCGGGCCAGTACCCGGCGGCCGCGTCGCCGGTCACGTTCGGCATCTGGAGGCGGGCCTCCACGCGCAGCTTGCCGCCGGCCGGGGGCTGGAAGTCGGTGCGGGTGGTCTCGATCCGGCCGGAGGTCCAGTTGCCGGACGCGTCGCGACGCGGGGTGATCAGCAGATCGCCGTTGCCGTCGAGGGAGACGTTGCTGGTGCTCGACGTCATCGACTCGACCTCGCCGGTGCCCCAGTTGCCGGCCCCGCCGGGGTACGAGGTCCCGGTGTCGAACTGCCAGTCGGAGGTGTTGACGCTGCTGCCGGCCGCGCCGTTGAAGTCGTCCAGGAAGACCTGCGACCAGCCGGAGGGCGGCGCCGGGGCGGAGGCGTCGGCGGACCCGGTCGCGGCGGTGGCGACGGCCGCGGCCAGACCGAACGTGGCGACGGCCGCGACGAGGGCGCGGCGCAGGGGGCGGGAGCGGGGTCTGGGGGTGCCGGAGGATTCACTCATGGGTGGCCTCTCGGGGAGCGGGGGGGTTTGCGGGGAACCCGTTGAGAGCGCTCTCAAGGTGCCGCCAATGTGCCCCCCGACTCGGTGGCCGTCAAGACTTGAAACAGCGAAAGTCCGGCGGACGCACGAGAGTTCACCGGCTGAAGGGGGCGGACGGCGGCCGGCTCCCGGCCGCCCGCCGCCCGCCGGGGCGCCCCTACTCCAGCCGGTACGCGTACACGGTCGTCGCCGCCGCGCACACGCCCGGTGCGATCACCTCGGCGCGCAGGGTGCCGGTGCCGGGGTCGTAGTCGACGCCCTCGGCCTCGAACGTGCCCTTGCACACGCTCTGCTGCGGGAGGCCGAAGAGGCTGCTCACCCGGCCGGTGACCGGCTCGCCGTTCAGCGGGTGCGGCAGGTCGACCTGGAGCAACGGCCTGCTCTGCGGGAAGAGTTCGCCCGAGCCGTCGTCGGACGCGCACACCAGACGGGTGGCGGTCACGAAGTCGCAGCCCTGGATGTCGCGCACCGGCCTGTCCAGGCTGATCTGCCCGGCCTGGGCCAGCGCCCCGCCGGTGCGCGGGGTGGCCGGGTTGAGCAGCGGCGCCGGGAACACCTGGAGCCGGTCCTGGTCCTCCCACTCGCCCGACACCAGCCACTGCCCGTCGGGCGAGACGGCGGCGAAGGAGTTGTTCACCTTCTCACCCGGGTCGAGCGGGTGCACATAGTCGTACCGCTTCCCGCCCGGCGTGGTCACCGCGAACATCTTCGACGTGGCCGTGTCGGCGCCCTGGTAGGCGTCGAACACATACCCGCGCGCGATGTCCGGGTCGCCCACGTGGTTCCAGCCCTTGATCCGCAGATCCAGCGGGATGTCGAGCAGCCCGCGGTGCAGCAGCGAGCCGTCGGCCCGGCTGGCGAGGCCCTGGCCGCCGCCGAGGGTGTCGGTGTACGACGTCCCGGCCGCGGTCCACCGGGCCGGCTCGGCCGCCGACGCGTTCGGAGCGGCACACACGAGCGCGCCCACCAGTGCGGTGAGCGCGGCGATTCGACGCTTCATCAGGCTCCTGTCACAGCTGTGGAGTCGGGGTTCGCATGCAACCACGGATCGGCGGACAGCGGGTCACGGCGACGCGTCCGCCGTACCGGTTCCGGCCGATGCCGGGTGCTTTTGCGAGCCGGGAGGGGCGGGAGCGTGCGCCGGACGGCGGTGCCGGGGATGATGGGGCGCGACGGCCGGTCGGGACTCGGGAAAGGCGCGTGGGACGTGAGGCTGACGATTCTGGGCGGTGGCGGCTTCCGCGTGCCGCTCGTGTACGGCGCGCTGCTGACCGATCGCGCCGAGGGCCGGGTCACCGAGGTCGTCCTGCACGATCTGGACGCCGACCGGCTGCACGCGGTCTCCCGGGTGCTGGCCGAGCAGGCCGCCGGGACCCCGGAAGCACCCCGGGTGAGCACCACCACCGACCTCGACGAGGCCCTGCGCGGCGCCGACTTCGTCTTCTCCGCGATCCGCGTCGGCGGCCTGGCGGGGCGGGCGGACGACGAGCGGATCGCGCTGGCCGAGGGCGTCCTCGGCCAGGAGACGGTCGGCGCGGGCGGCATCGCCTACGGGTTGCGCACCGTGCCCGTCGCGACCGGCATCGCCCGCCGTGTGGCCCGCCTCGCCCCGGACGCGTGGGTCATCAACTTCACCAACCCGGCCGGCCTGGTCACCGAGGCGATGTCCCGGCACCTCGGCGACCGCGTCATCGGCATCTGCGACTCGCCGGTCGGCCTCGGCCGGCGCCTCGCCCGCGTCCTCGGCGCCGACCCGCGGGACGCCTTCGTGGACTACGTCGGCCTCAACCACCTCGGCTGGGTGCGCGGTCTGCGCGTCGCCGGGCGCGACGAACTCCCGCGGCTGCTCGCCGATCCCGCGCTGCTCGGCTCCTTCGAGGAGGGCCGGCTCTTCGGCCCCGACTGGCTGCGCTCGCTCGGCGCGATCCCCAACGAGTACCTGCACTACTACTACTTCAACCGCGAGACCGTCCGCGCCTACCAGGAGGCCGAGCGGACCCGCGGCGCCTTCCTGCGCGACCAGCAGGCGCGCTTCTACGAGGAGGCCCTGCGCCCGGACGTCTCCGCGCTCGACGCCTGGGACCGCACCCGCGCCGAGCGCGAGGCGACGTACATGTCGGAGAACCGCGAGACGGCGGGGGCCGGCGAACGCGAGGCCGAGGACCTCTCCGGCGGCTACGAGAAGGTGGCCCTGGCCCTGATGCGCGCCATCGCCCGCGACGAGCGTACGACCCTCATCCTCAACGTCCGCAACAGCGGCACCCTCCCCACCCTCGACGCCGACGCCGTGGTCGAGGTCCCCTGCACGGTCGACGCGAACGGCGCCCACCCGCTGGCCGCCGCGCCCCTGCCCGCCCACGCGGCGGCCCTGGTCGGCGCGGTCAAGGCGGTGGAACGCGAGATCCTCTCCGCCGCCGAGTCCGCCTCCCGGGCGACGGCGGTCAAGGCCTTCGCCCTGCACCCCCTGGTCGACTCGGTGAACGTGGCCGGCCGGCTGACGGACGGCTACATCGCGGCCCACCCGGGCCTGGCGTACCTCAAGTAGGCGCGCGCGAGAGGCCCTTGAACGCCGCTCGCAATTATGTTGTTGTGGATCCGACGATCCGCTGATCGGAAGGGGAGACGGGGTGGAGCCCAGGGCCGGTACCGGCCAGTTGCTGGCCATCAGTGATCTGCACATCTCCTATCCGGAGAACCGCACCCTGGTCGAGCAGCTGCACCCGACCGACGACGAGGACTGGCTGATCGTCGCGGGCGACATCGCGGAGACCGTCGAGGACATCCGCTGGACCCTCTCCACCCTCGCCGCCCGCTTCCGCAAGGTGCTGTGGACGCCGGGCAACCACGACCTGTGGACCCACCCGAAGGACCCCGTGCAACTGCGCGGCGTCGCCCGCTACGAGCACCTGGTCGAGGTCTGCCGCGGCCTCGGTGTCCTCACCCCCGAGGACCCCTACCCGGTGTGGCACGGCCCCGGCGGCCCGGCCGTCGTCGCCCCGCTGTTCCTCGGCTACGACTACACCTTCCTGCCCGCCGGCTGCTCCACCAAGGCCGAGGGCCTCGCCTACGCCGAGGGCACCGGCATCGTCTGCAACGACGAGTACCTGCTGCACCCGGACCCGTACCCGAGCCGTGAGGCCTGGTGCCGCGACCGGGTCGCGCAGACCGAGGCGAGGCTCGCCGCGCTGCCCGGCGACCTGCCGACCGTGCTGGCCAACCACTACCCGCTGGACCGGCACCCCACCGAGGTGCTGTGGCACCCCGAGTTCGCCATGTGGTGCGGCACCGAGCTGACCGCCGACTGGCACCGCCGGTTCCGCGTCGCCACCATGGTCTACGGCCATCTGCACATCCCCCGCACCACCTGGCACGACGGAGTCCGCTTCACCGAGGTCTCCGTGGGCTACCCCCGTGAGTGGCGCAAGCGTCCGGAGACCCCGGGCAGGGCGCGCCGCATTCTGCCGATGGAGGTGGAAGCCGGTGATCGAGGAACTGCTCCCGGAGTCGGTCGTGGCCGTGGAGGCACTCCGTGACGACCCGTTGTGGGACACGCCGCTCCATCCGGAGGAGGAGGTGCTCGTCGCCCGCGCCGTGGCCAAGCGGCGCCGCGAGTTCGCCGCCGTACGCGGCTGCGCCCGGCGCGCCATGGAGAAGCTCGGCATTCCGGCGCGACCCGTGGTCAGCGGCGAGCGCGGCGCCCCGCAGTGGCCGGCGGGCATCGTCGGCAGCATGACCCACTGCGACGGCTACTGCGCCGCCGCGCTGGTCCGCGCCACCGACCTGGTCTCCCTCGGTATCGACGCCGAACCGCACGGCCCGCTGCCCGACGGCGTCGGCGCCTCCGTCTTCCTGCCCGCCGAGGCGGCACGCCTGGAGCGGCTCGCCGGGCAGCGGCCGGAGGTGCACTGGGACCGTATCCTGTTCAGTGCCAAGGAGTCGGTGTACAAGGCATGGTTCCCGCTCACCCGCGAGTGGCTGGACTTCTCCGAGGCCGACATCACCCTGTGCCCGGCTCCGGACGGTACCCCGCACGGCACCCTGCATGCCGAACTCCTCGTCCCCGGCCCCCTCGTCGGCGACCGCCGCCTCCAGGTCTTCGACGGCCGCTGGGCCGTACGGGACGCCCTGGTGACCACCGCGGTCGTCATCCCGCACCCCGCCTGACACTCCTGCGCAGCCCCGCCCGCGTCCCCGGTGACGGGCTCCCGCCACCGCGCCCCCTGGTCGTGCGGCTCCCGGGTGATCGTGCCGGTGGCCGGTCCGGGCCTCCTGGTCGTTCCCGGAGCCCGGGGACGACGCGCGCCGGCACCGTCCCGGTCCGGCGGCCGGTGGGTCGCCGGCGCCGCGTCCCGGTTTCGGCCGCGGCGCGTCGTGCCACCGCGTCCGGATGCCGGCGGCAGCCCCCGTCGCCGTACCCCCACGCCGGCGACGGGGGCCCCGGTTTCCGGTCCTGTCCGCTCACCCGGACGGTGGGCACCAGTCACCCAGCATCCGGAAGAACTCCTCCTCGTTTCCCGCGAGGCCCGCCTCCGCGAGGGCCGTCTCCGCCTCGGCGAGCACGGAGGGCGGCACGAGGGCGGGCGGCGCTCCGTCCGGTGGTCCGTCGAAGGCGGCGCGCACCGTGTGCAGCAGTCGCAAGTAGGCCTGGACGGCGGTGCGCTCATGGTCGGTCAGTACGGCGGTGGGCATCGGTCGTCTCTCCCCGAGTAGGCGTCACGGTCACGCGCGCTGCGGCGCACGCATCCAGCTTGCCGCCCACCACTGACAATCGGGCGAAACCGCACCCCGGCGACCCGCCCGACCCGCCGTCAGGCCTCCGGCCGCTTCACGCTCTCCAGGAGCATGTCCAACCACTCCGCGACCTTGTCCCGGTGCTGGTCGGTCGGCAACTGCGCGGCCCGCCAGGCGATTCCGCGCACCCCGTGGTCCTGGAGCAGCCGCTCCAGCGGATCCTCGACGGGTCCGGCCGCGGCCCGCTCCCGGTCGGCGAGCTTCTGCAGCAGCTCCTGCTCGGTGCGCTGGAGCGTGCCTGCCAGCGCCTCCGGGTCCTCCGCCGTCAGGAACCCGGCGTGCACCCGGAAGAAGCGCTGCAACGCGTCGCAGTGCTCCATGGTGGGCCGCCGGTCGCCGTTGATCAGCGCGCCGGCCTGCTGCCGTGACATGCCCGCGCCGTCGGCTATCTCCTGCTGGGTGTACTTGCGGCCGTTCGGCTTCAGCCGGGTGCGCCGCAGCAGCCCGAGGCGCTGCAGGAACCGTGCCTGGACATCGGGCTCGCCCGCCGGGCGGCCGCTGAGCAGCGCCTTGACGACCGGCTCCGGCACCCCGCAGGCGACCGAGAGCCGCGCGACGTCGAAGACCTCGGCCTGGGGCACCCCGAGCCGCTCGGCGAGCGCGGTGACGCGGGCGACGACGGCCGGCAGCTGGGCGGTCGCCGCGGCGCCCGGATCCTCGTAGCCATCCGTCACCGACAGAACTCCTACGTCTCTCAAGGGCAACAGGTGCGTCCGTGCATCCCGCATGCTCGGTACCAGGACCGGCGGTCGCCGTGAACTTCCCGGAGATTAGCCGGTGCCCCGAACCCACATCCAGGTGTCGCCACAACTGTGGCGAATTTCAGCCGTCAACCGGCGTGGAATGCCACGATAGTTGACATCACTCCTCGCGGGGAAGCAGGATCGCATCGCCGCGTGAAGGCCGCAGAGGCAAGAGGGGTGACCTCCCGATGGCACATCAGGCAGGAGGGCAGTGGCCGGCGCCGCGGCCCGTCCCCGAGACCTCCGAGACCCAGTCGTACCTACAGGACTACGGCGCGCTGCTGGACGCCGTGCCCTTCCCGTCCCTGGTCGTCGACCACCGCTGGGACGTGGTGCTGGCCAACGACGCCTTCGCCACGCTCTTCGGCGGGGCGCGCCCGCACCCCACGGCCATGCCCGGGGACAACTTCCTGCGCTTCGTGCTGTTCCACCCGGACGCGGGGCTCGTCCTCGGCGACCACGAGGCGGGCTGGTGCCTGCCGATGCTGGCCCAGCTCAAGGGCGCCATGGACGCGTACGGCCACGATCCCGAACTCCAGTCGATCCGCCGGGACATCGGGCAGGACCCGCTCATGGAGGCCGCCTACCGGCAGGGCCTGCCGCACTGGATCGGCGCCGTCGGCGAGCGCGGCACCCGGCTCGACGGGGCCGTGCGGCTGCTGCTCCACCCCGACCCGCGCCGGGGCCCCACCGAGTGCCGGATCGTGGACGAGACCCCGCCCGCCCTGCACGAGCTGGGCTGCCGACGGCTGACGCTGGTCCTGCGCGACTCCCGCCGGGCCACCGCGCCGGTCCGCCGCCCGCGGGGGCAGCGCGCCATGCCCGCGCACCTGACGGTCGTCCCGCCGCCCGAGGGCTGACCCCACACCGGTCCCGTGGTTTCATCTCGGCGCCACCTCACCCTTCCCTGACGTTCGCCGCGCTTGGAACACTCGGCGCGGCACCACGGACGTCAGACGAGAGGACCCACCCCCCATGCCCGAAGTCAACCGGCGGCACTTCCTTCGGATCGCGGGCGCCACGACGGCGTTCACGGCGCTGTCGAGCAGCATCCAGCGCGCGGCGGCCCTGCCCGCGAACCATCGCACCGGATCGCTGGAGGACGTGGAGCACATCGTCGTCCTGATGCAGGAGAACCGTTCCTTCGACCACTACTTCGGCTCGCTGCGCGGCGTCCGGGGCTTCGGCGACCCGCGCCCGGTGAGCCAGAACGGCCGCTCGGTGTGGCAGCAGTCCGACGGCACCCGGGACGTCCTGCCCTTCCGTCCGGACGCCGACGACCTCGGCCTCGCCTTCATCCAGGACCTGCCGCACGGCTGGAACGACGGCCACACCGCCTTCAACGGCGGCAAGTACGACAAGTGGGTTCCCGCCAAGTCCGCGACGACGATGGCGTATCTCACCCGCAAGGACATCCCGTTCCACTACGCCCTCGCGGACAGCTTCACCATCTGCGACGCCTACCACTGTTCGTTCATCGGTTCCACCGACCCCAACCGCTACTACATGTGGACGGGTCACACCGGCAACGACGGCAAAGGCGGCGGCCCGGTCCTCGGCAACGACGAGAAGGGCTACGGCTGGACGACGTACCCCGAGCGCCTGGAGCGGGCGGGCGTCTCCTGGAAGATCTACCAGGACGTCGGCGACGGCCTGGACGCGAACGGCGGCTGGGGCTGGATCGAGGACGCCTACCGGGGCAACTACGGCGACAACTCGCTGCTCTACTTCGACCAGTACCGGGGCGCCCAGCCCGGCGACCCGCTGTACGACAAGGCCCGCACCGGCACCGATGCCCGGCAGGGCGAGGGCTTCTTCGACCGGCTGAAGGCGGACGTCAAGGCCGGGACACTCCCGCAGGTCTCCTGGATCGTCGCCCCCGAGGCCTTCACCGAGCACCCCAACTGGCCCGCGAACTACGGCGCCTGGTACGTCTCCCAGGTCCTCGACGCGCTCACCTCCGACCCCGAGGTGTGGTCGAAGACGGCCCTGTTCCTGACCTACGACGAGAACGACGGCTTCTTCGACCACGTCCTGCCGCCCTTCCCGGCCGCCTCCGGGGCCCAGGGTAAGTCCACGGTGGACGTCTCGGCCGACGTCTACCCGGGCGGCTCCGGGTACGCGGCGGGACCGTACGGCCTCGGCCAGCGGGTGCCCATGCTGGTCATCTCGCCGTGGAGCAAGGGCGGGTACGTCTGCTCCGAGACCTTCGACCACACCTCGATCATCCGCTTCATCGAGCGCCGCTTCGGGGTGCGCGAGCCGAACATCTCGCCCTGGCGGCGGGCCGTGTGCGGCGACCTCACCAGCGCCTTCGACTTCTCCCGCAAGGACACCCGGCCCGTCGCGCTGCCCTCGACGGCCGGTTACCGGCCGCCGGACCACGACCGGCACCCCGACTACGTGCCCAAGCCGCCCGCGCACCCCGAGCTGCCCCGGCAGGAGCGCGGCAGCAGGCCCACCCGCCCGCTGAAGTACGTGCCCGCGGTGGACGGTTCGGCGGACACCTCGGCCGGCACGTTCACGCTCACCTTCGCCTCGGGGGCCAAGGCCGGCGCGGTCTTCCTCGTCACCTCCGGCAACCGCGCCGACGGCCCCTGGACCTACACCACCGAGGCCGGCAAGTCCCTGTCCGACACCTGGAACTCGGCCTACTCCGGAGGTTCCTACGACCTCGCCGCGCACGGCCCCAACGGCTTCCTGCGCGTCTTCAAGGGCGGCAACAAGGCGGCGGGCCCCGAGGTCACCGCCCGGCACACCGGCGACCGGGTCGAACTGACCTTCACCAACAAGGGCTCCGGGACCGCCCGGCTGAAGCTGGCGAACGGCTACGGCGGCGCCCCGGTCACCGTGTCCGTACGCCCCGGCGCGACCGTACGGCGCACCGTGGACCTGACGAGCAGCCGGCTCTGGTACGACCTGACGGTGACCTCGGCGGACGACCCGGCCTTCCTGCGCGGCTTCGCCGGTCACGTGGAGAACGGGCGGCCCGGCGTCAGCGACCCGGCGCTCGCGACGGAGTGAACGGGCGATGAACAGCGCCCCCGGCGGGCTGGTCAGGTACCGGTCAGAGCAGGGTAGTGTGCCCCGGTGACCACGCAATCAAACACTCCTCCAGGCTGGTACCCGGACCCGCACGGGGCGCCTCAGACGCTCCGTTACTGGGACGGCAGCCAGTGGACCGAGCACACGAACAACCAGGCCCAGCAGGGCCAGCAGACGCCGGGGGCCCAGCAGGGCATGCCGCAGCAGCAGGCCCAGCAGGCCCAGCAGGCCCAGCAGGCCCAGCAGGCGCCGCAGCAGCAGTTCCCGCAGCAGCAGGCACCCGACGCCCGGGTGCAGCGCCAGGTGCAGCAGCAGGCCGGGGTCGTGGCAGGCGGTCCCGGCGGCGGCACCCTGTTCACCGAGCCGGTGCTGGTGGTGAACCAGAAGGCCAAGCTGATCGAGCTGACCAACGAGTACAAGGTCATGGATCAGAACGGCCGCGAACTCGGCTCGGTCACCGAGGTCGGGCAGAGCGCGCTGCGCAAGATCCTGCGCTTCGTCTCCAGCTGGGACCAGTTCCTGACCCACAAGCTGGAGATCCGCGACGCCTACGGCCAGCCTCAGCTGCTGCTGACCCGGCCCGCGAAGATCTTCAAGTCCCGGGTGATCGTGTCCCGTCCGGACGGCTCGCAGGTCGGCGAGATCGTCCAGCAGAACATGATCGGCAAGATCAACTTCGCGATGAACGTGAACGGCCAGCAGGTCGGCGCGATCAAGGCGGAGAACTGGCGGGCGTGGAACTTCGCGATCGTCGACCACGCGGACAACGAGGTGGCCCGGATCACCAAGACCTGGGAGGGCCTCGCCAAGACGCTGTTCACCACCGCGGACAACTACGTCCTGCAGATCCACTACCAGCTGCCCGAGCCGCTGCTGAGCCTGGTGGTCGCGACGGCCCTGACCGTCGACACCGCGCTCAAGCAGGACTCGCGGGGCTGGAACTGAGTGCGTCCCGTACGGGGGCACGCAACCGCACGGTAGAGAACACGGAGTACGGCGACGGCGGTCGGTGCGCGCGAGAGAGCGCGTACCGACCGCCGACGTCTGCGAGCGCCTCGGTCACAGCGCCGTGAGATGCCCTGGCTGTTCGGGCTGCTCCGGCAGCCGGGACCGCAGGAACGGTTCGGCCGCCGCCGTCTCGGGCTCCAGGGCGAGTACCGCGGCCACCGGGTGGCCGTGCGGCTCCCGTGCCCCGGCCACTGCCGCGGTGACCCGGGTGAGCAGCGTCACGCCCCGGGCGGCGAGACCCGCGCCCGCGAGCGCCAGCAGCACACCACCGGCGCCGCCGGTGAGGCCCTGTCCGAGCAGGGTGAGTCCGATCAGCGCGGCGGCCACCGGGTTGGCCAGCGTGACGACCGCCAGTGGGGCGCCGAGGCCGCCGCGGTAGGCGGTCTGCGACAGCAGCAGCCCGCCGACGGCGAACGCCGCGACCAGCACCGCGACCACGACCACCTCGGTGCCCAGCACCGGCCCCGAACGGTCGGTGGCGGCCACGGTCACCGTCTGGGTGAGCGCGGAGGCGACTCCCGAGGCGAACCCCGAAGCGGTCGCGTGCCGCAGCCCCGGACGGGCACCGGGCCAGGACAGGGCACCCACGAGCGCGGCCGTCGCACCGGCGACCGCGAGGGCCTCCGGCAGACTGAGCACCCGGGAGGGCGCGGGTCCGGACGCGGTCACCAGGACCGCGCCGAGACCGAGCAGCGTGAGCGCCGTACCGCGCCACTCCACCGCGCTGACCCGCCGCCCGGCCGCCCGCGCGCCCAGCGGCACGGCCGCCACCAGCGTCAGCGCGCCGAGCGGCTGTACGACGGTCAGCGGACCGTACTTGAGGGCCACGACGTGCAGCAGCGCGGCGGCGGCGTTCAGGCCCACCGCCGACCACCAGGCGCCCGTGCCGAGCAGCCGCAGCAGCCCGGCGCCGGTGTCGCGGGCGGCCAGCCGCTCCTGGGCGACGGCGGCGAGCGCGTAGGCCGCGGCCGAGACCAGGGACAGCGAGACGGCGGCCAGGGCGGCGGCGCTCATCGGGCCGCTCCCGCCAGGACCCGCTGGCGCGGGACGATCCGGCCGGTGCCGCGGTCCGCCGTGCCGGTGCTCCGGCGCGGCGGACGGATCAGCGCGAGGGTGACGCCGAGCATGGCGGTCGCGGCGAGCGCGTCGAGCCAGTAGTGGTTGGCCGTGCCCACGATCACCAGCAGGGTGAGCAGCGGGTGCAGCAGCCACAGCCCGCGCCAACGGGAGCGGGTGGCGGTGATCAGGCCGATCGCCACCATCAGCGCCCAGCCGAAGTGCAGCGAGGGCATCGCCGCGAACTGGTTGGAGAGATGGTCGTGGGCCGGCGGGCCGTACACGGAGGGGCCGTAGATCCGGGCGGTGTCCTCCAGACCGGTCTCGGCCAGCATGCGCGGCGGGGCCAGCGGGAACGTGAAGGGCAGTACCAGGGCGGCCGCGGTGACCACGGCGAGGACCCGGCGGGCCCAGACGTAGTGCGCGGGCCGTCTGACGTAGAGCCAGACCAGGAAGGCGAGCGTGGCCGGGAAGTGGACGGTCGCGTAGTAGGTGTTGGCCACGCGGACGAGGGTGTGGCCGTGCAGCAGCGCCGCCTGGACGGCGGTCTCGTGGGGGAGGCGCAGGGTCCGCTCGAAGTCCCAGACGCGGTGGGCGTTGTGGAAGGCGCGCGCGGTGTGGCCGGTGGCCAGCTGCCGGCCGAACTTGTAGACGAGGAAGAGCCCCGCGACGAGCAGGAACTCGCGTATGAGACCCGGACGCGCGGACGCGTCCGGCTCCGTCTCTGCCTCGGCAGGCTCGGTGAGCGCAGTCATCCCCCGGCCCCTTCGCTGACGGTCTTGACGTGTGGCAGTGCTTCGGTGCTGCGTGGCGACGCTCCGCGGCGCGGAGGTGCCGAGGTACGCGTCCGTATCGATACGCTGATGTACCGATACGCCAGTGTACCGATACGATGGAGTACCGGTACACTGGCGTATCGATTGAAGTGCGACACACTGGAACCGGGCACAGGGACACCGGCGCCCACGAGCGAGGGGAAGCAGCACATGACGTCGCAGGCCGCGGAGGGACCGGAGACGGTCGTCGCCTCGCGCCGCTCCAAGATCACGCCGGAGCGTGAGCGGGAGTTCTTCGACGCCGTGCTGGAACAGATCCGCGAGTGCGGCTACGAGTCCGTGACCATGGAGGGCGTCGCCTCCACTACCCGGTGCAGCAAATCGACGCTCTACCGGCAGTGGAAGAACAAACCCCAGTTCGTGGCCGCCGCGCTGCGCGCCCGCGGACGGGTGCGCTTCGCCGGCATCGACACCGGATCGCTCGCCGAGGACCTGCGCCGAGCGGCGCGGGCCGCGGGCGACTGGTCCGGCAAGGACACCAAGCTGCTCCAGGCGCTCGGCTCCGCGGTCACCCAGGACGAGGAGCTGGCCCAGGCGCTCCGCGAGGCGCTGGTGTACCCGGAGATCGCCGCGCTCCAGGAGATCCTCGACCGCGGCGTGGCGCGCGGCGAGGTCGGCGCGGACCATCCCGCGCTGGAGTTCGTCCCCACCATGATGTTCGGCGTGCTGCGCGTACGGCCCGTGCTCAGCGGTCAGTACGCCGACGCCGACTACCTGGTCCGGTTCGTGGAGGCCGCCGTGCTGCCCGCACTCGGACTGGAGTGAGACCCAGGCCGCCGTTCACGGGATGACTGAACGGCGGTCTGCCCGCGCCGCACCGTGGGGACGGGGGCGGCGCGCACCCCCGGCCGGGCGGGGTCCCCCTTTGAGCGGAGGGGACCCCGCCCGGCCGAACTCTTCGGTCCCGGGAGCTGTCGGGGTACCTGTGCCGGGGTCAGACGTTCTGGCCGTTCCCGCCGCCTGCGGAGACCTTGATCCCCTTGAGGATCTCGTCGATGACCGACGCGTCCTGTCCCACGTCGACGCCGAAGCGCACGACGACCATCTGCCGGGCGTCGTTCGGCGAGGGGAAGGCGACCGACTCGACCAGACCGTCGGCGCCCTTGCTGGTGACCGCCTTCCAGCGCACCAGGTAACCCTTCTGCCCGGCCACGGTCACCGCCTGGGAGGCCACCTCCTGGTGCGAGGTGATGCTGCCGTACGTGCTGCCGCCGTACGACTCCTTCGCGTTCGCCGCGATGTCCGCCTTCGCGACCTGCTCCGCCGTGTCGCCGTCGGTGCCCAGCGCCGCGGCGGGCGCGGTGTAGGCGCCGCCCGCCGTGCAGGTCTGGGAGCTGTTGCCCGGGCACTTGTAGGAGTCGTCCGAGGTCACCTGCGCGCCGACGCTGATCGCCTGCCCGGTCCAGCCCTTCGGCACGGGCAGGCTGATGCCGTCGATGGCGTCGGGTACGGTGCCGCCACCCTTGATCTTGGGCGCGGGCGAGCGCTCGGGCGAGGGTGACTGGCCGTCGGACCCGCCCGAACCGCCCGAACCGCCCGGCCCGTCCGGTCCGCCGGAACCCCCGTCGGAGCCACCGGGTCCTCCCGGCCCGCCGAAGCCGCCGCCGTCCTGCCCGCCGCTCGCGCCGTGCTGCGCCCCGGCGCGCTCGCCGCCGTGGCCGTCGTCATGGGTGAGCGCGTACACCCCGACCCCGATGCAGGCCAGCACCGCGACGGCCGCGGTGACGGCTATGCCGGTGCGCAGCCGGCCCCGGGACGGGGGAGCGGGCGGGGCGGGGTACGAGGGGTAGCCGGTGTAGGCCGGGTAGCCGGGCTGCTGGGGAGGGTAGGCGCCGTAGACCGGGGAGGCGGGGGGCGGTTGACCGGGCCCCTGGCCGACGGGGGGCAGGGGGGTGGTCTGCGGCGTCTGACCCGCCGGGGCGGCGTGGCCCGCGGGTGGCACGGGGTCGGACTGCGATGCCCGCGCGGCCTGGTCGGCCCGCGGAGCCGCGTCGGCCGGTGCCGCCGGGGTCGACTGGTCGGCGCCCGCCGCCGGCTGATCCGCCGGAGGCACCTGTGCCGGGGGACCCCACGTGGCGGCCGTCCCGGCGGGGCGGATCCGGTCCGTCCAGGCCTTGCCGTCCCACCAGCGCTCGGTGGGCGGACCGTCATGCGTCTGCCCGGGGTCGGGGTACCACCCGGGAGGAGTCACCTGCGTCATGGCCCCACCGTATGAGGCAACAGTGAAAGTGCGATGAGAGGATCTGCCGCCAATCCCGTCGAACCGGCGTATTTCACTCCGGGAATTCTTCGGCTACCTCCCGTCCCCGCCCTCCACCACCAACCGCGCCGGCGCACCGGCCGCGGGCGCCGGCGCCGGGAACCCGTCCCGCCCCGGCGTCACCGACCCCAGCACGCTCGGCCGCCGCGCCCCCGTGCTGCGCGGATCGGTGCCCGCCAGGCCGTGCGCGGTGAGGAAACCGAGCACCGCGAAGGCGTACGCCTCCTTCGCGGCGGCGGGCAGCCCCAACTCGTCCGAGGAACGCAAGGGCACCTCCCCGAGCAGATCCCGGAGCAGGCGCACGAGCGCCGGGTTGCGCACGCCCCCGCCGGACGCGATCACCTCCGTCGCGCCGACGGACCGCACCGCGTCCGCGACCGTCCGCGCCGTCAGCAGCGTGAGCGTGGCGAGGACGTCCTCCGGGCGGCTCCCGTCGAAGGCGCCGGCGGCCCGCAGGTACCCGGCGTGGAACAGCTCCTTGCCGGTGGTGCGCGGCGTCGGCAGGGCGTAGTACGGCTCCGCGAGCAGCCGTTCCAGCAGCCGTGGGTCGGGCCTGCCGCGCGCGGCCAGGGCGCCGTCCGCGTCGTAGGCGAGCCGTCCGCCGCTGAACTCCCGTGCCGCCGCGTCGAGGAGCGCGCATCCCGGCCCGGTGTCGAAGGCGGTGCCGTCCGGCGCGGTCAGGTTGGCGATGCCGCCGATGTTGAGCGCCACGGGGCGGCCCGGCCGGCCGCGCAGCCACAGCAGGTCGACCAGGCTGACCAGGGGCGCGCCCTGTCCGCCCGCCGCGACGTCCCGGGCCCGGAAGTCGGCCACCACGGGCAGCCCGGTCGCCTCGGCGATCCACGCGGGCTGCCCGAGCTGCAAGGTCCCGTGCACCCGCCCGCCCGCCACCCAGTGATAGACCGTCTGCCCGTGCGAGGCCACCAACTCGGCCCGTCCGCCGCACAGTTCACGGTTCGCCCGCAGCGCCGCCGCGGCGAACGCCTGCCCGATCCCGGTGTCCAGCCGGCACACCGTGTCGAGCCCGGTCTCCGCGGGCGGCAGCGCCTTCGCGAGCGCCGTGCGCAGCGGCTCCTCGTACGGCGCGCCGACCATCCCGAGCGGTCGCAGCGTCAGCGTGTCCCCGTCCAGCCGCAGATCGCAGGCCGCCGCGTCGACGGCGTCGTACGACGTCCCCGACATCAACCCGATCACTCGCACCGTTTCCTCCGACTCTCTTCCCCCGGCGCCCTTTTCAGCAGCGCCAGTACGCTGACCGCGCACGCCGCCGCCGCGTAGTACCCGGGGACGTCCGGGTCCCCGGTCCTTCGTACCGCCTCCGTGATGATCAGGCCCGCGCAGCCGGAGAAGACCGCGTTGGACAGGGCGTAGGCGAGGCCGAGGCCCGTCCAGCGGACGTGGGAGGGGAACATCTCGGCGAGGAGGGCGGGGCCGGGGCCCGCCATCAGGCCCACCACCGCGCCGGCACCCGCCAGCGCGCACGCCTTCACCACCGGTGAAGTCCCGGGGTCCTGAAGGAGGTTGAGCACCGGGAGCGCCGTCGCCGCGACCAGCACCGCGCCCGCGACCAGCACCGGCCGCCGCCCCACCCGGTCGCTGAGCGCCCCCGCGGGCAGGATCGCCGCGGCGAACCCGGCGTTGGCCACCGCCGCGGCCAGCAGTGCCTGCCCGAAGCCCGCGTGCAGCGCGGTCTGGAGGTAGGACGGCAGCACCACGAGGAAGGTGTAACCGGCCGCCGCCCAGCCCGTCACCCGCGCCGCCGCCAGCACGATCGCTCCCCGGCCCGGCCTCGTCCCAGGGGACTTCGGCCGCCTGAGGAACTCCGGCGTCTCCGCGAGACCGGTCCGCAGCCACAACGCCAGCAGGCCCAGCGGCACGGCCGGCAGGAACGGCAGCCGCCATCCCCACGCGGACAGCCGGTCCGTGCCCAGCACCGCGGCCGTCACCGCCGTGACGCCCGCACCGCCCAGCAGGCCCAGCGCCACCGTGAAGGACTGCCACGCCCCGTACAGCCCGCGCCGCCCCGGTGGGGCGAACTCCGTCAGCACCGCGACCGCGCCCCCGAACTCCCCTCCGGCGGCAAGCCCTTGGACGACCCGCAGGAAGGTGAGCAGCCACGGCGCGAGGGCGCCCACCGTGCCGTACGTCGGCAGCGCGCCGATCAGCGCCGTCGCGCCCGACATCAGCGCCACCACCCCGATCAGCACCGGCCGACGCCCGTACCGGTCGCCCAGCCGGCCGAACAGGACCGCGCCGAGCGGCCGGAAGAAGAACGCGAGCGCGAAGGAGGCGTACGTCCGCACCAGTCCCTCCACCGCGCCGCCGCCCGCCGGGGTGAAGAAGCGCTCGGCGAGCACGGTGGCGAGAAAGCCGTAGACGGCGAACTCGTACCACTCCACGAAGTTGCCGACCGATCCCGCCGCCACCGCCCGCACCCCGGGGCCGCGCCGCACCGTACGCCCGTGCGGAACCCGCCTCGTCTCGGTCACCGTTGACGCTCCGTCCGCCGACGATCCGATGATCGGGGCGGCCCCGCGTCGCCCGGCCGCCCCCGCTTTCACCCTGCGGTGCAACAGCTGCCCCGACCCGCCACCACATATCCCACCGGACGACTACGCTCGGGGTCTGTACGTCGTTCGGGCGACCTGGGGAGGTAACGGGATGACGGAGGGACGGCCGCCGGCGGCCGCTTCGGCTCCCCTGTGGGAGCGGGACGCGGAGATCGCCACCGTCGCGCGGGCCATCGACGAGCTGCGCGCCGACGAGTCCTCCGCGGGCGGGCTGCTGGTCTTCCGCGGCGAGGCGGGCCTCGGCAAGACCGCGCTGCTGACCGAGACCCGCCGCATGGCCGAGCGCAGCGGCTGCACCGTGTGGTACACCCGCGGAGCGGAGACCCTGAGGTCCGTACCCTTCAACGTCGTACGGCAGTTGCTCCAGCCCGCCCTGCTGTCACTGCTGCCCGAGGAGGCCCGCGAGTACCTCGGCGACTGGTACGACATCGCCGGCCCCGCCCTCGGGATAGCCGAACCGCAGGAGGAGAGCGCCGACCCGCAGTACGTGTGCGACGGTCTCGTCGCCGCCGTGCGCCGACTCGCCCGCCGCGAGTGGCCGCTCGTGCTGCTGATCGACGACGCGCACTGGGCCGACCAGGAGACCCTGCGCTGGCTCGCCGCCTTCGCCGAACGCCTGCACGACCTGTCCGTGCTCGTCGTGGTCGCCCGCCGGCCCGGCGACGTCAGCGGGGAGAGCGCCCGCCACCTCGACGCGATCGCCGCCGCCGCGGGCCGCCCCGTCAACAACCTGCGCGCCCTCACCCCCGACGCCGCGGCCGGGCTCACCCGTGCCACCCTCGGCCGGCACGCCGACGACGCGTTCTGCCGCGAGGTCTGGGCCGTGACCGCGGGCAACCCGTACGACGCCGTCGAACTCCTCGCCAAGGTGCAGGAGAGCGAACTGGCGCCGGTGGAGGCCCGCGCCGGGGAACTCCGCGCCCTCAACCGCGCGGCCCGCGGTGGCGGACTGGTCGACCGGATCAGGGAACTCGGCTTCCAGGCCACCCAGTTCGCCTGGGCCGCCGCCGTCCTCGGCACGGGCATCACCCTGGAGTCGGTCGCCCGCCTCGCCACCATGGACGACGACACCGCCCAGCACTGCGCCGGCCTGCTGCGCACCGCCCGCATCCTCACCACGCCCGACCCCGCGGCCACCGAACACCGGGGCGCCGAGCTGGAGTTCGTGCACCCGCTCATCGCCTCCGCCGTCTACAACTCCATCCCGCCGGGCGTGTGCACCGCCATGCACGGCGTCGCCGCCGAGATCGTCACCGAGCTGGGCCGGGGCGCCGCCGAGGCCGCGCGGCACCTGCTCGTAGTGCACCCGGAGGCCGACGAGAGACTGGTCGAGCGGCTTCGCGAGGCCGCCCGCGAACACCTCGCCGTCGGCGCGCCCGACGCCGCCCGCGTCTGTCTCGAACGCGCCCTCGAAGAGCCGCCCCGGCCCGACATCCACGCCCATGTCCTGTACGAACTCGGCTGCGCCACGCTGCTCACCGCGCCCGCCGTCACCGTCTGCCATCTGCGCAACGCCCTCGGCATGCGCGGGCTCGACGGCCGCGACCGCGTCGACGCCGTGGTCCGCCTCTCCCAGGCCCTGCTCCACAACGACCAGTTGGAGGAGGCCGTCCGCACCATCGAGGCCGAGGCCGCCCGGCACGAACCGGGTCCCGTGCGGATGCGGTTGCAGGCCTTCCAGTACATGTGGGAGGGAATCCACGGCGAGACCGTCGCCCCGGTCCGCTCCCGCAGCCTCGCCGAACTCGCCGCCACCTGCGCCGGCCGCGACAACACCGAACGCGCGCTGCTGGTCCTGCGCGGCTTCGACGCCATGACGCACGGCGAGAGCGCCGCCGAGATCGTCGAACTGTGCGACCGGGCCCTCGTCAACGGCCGCCTCGCGCCCGGCCTCGGCTGGACCGACCGGGAGTGGGGCATCGAGCTGCTGATGATGCTCGGCAGCGCCTACGTCTACACCGACCGGCTCGACCGCGCCGAAAGCCTGTTCTCCGAGGCACTGCGCGTCTACACCGGCGCGGGCTGGCACGGCGGACACCTCTCGCTGGCCAACGCCTACCTGGGCCTCGCCTACCGCAGACAGGGCCGGCTCAGGGACGCCGAGGCGAATCTGCGCGAGGCCCTCGTCCTCGCCGAACGCGTCGGCCGCCGACTGCCGTTGCACTGGTCGGCCACGTGCGGCCTGGTCGACACCCTGCTCGCCCGCGGCCGGGCCAAGGAGGCATGGTCGGTCGCCGAACAGTACGGCTTCGCGCCGCCCTACCCCTCCACCATCGTGCTCCCCGACGTCCGCTCGGTGCGCGGCCGCCTGCTGCTCGCCGTCGGCCGTACCGAGGAGGGCGTCAACGAACTGGAGGCCGCCGAGAAGACCGCCGTCTCCCGGGGCGGCCACAACCCGGTCCTCGCACCCTGGTCGGTCGACCTCGCCAGGGCCCTCGCGGGCCAGGACCCGGCGCGCAGCAAGCGGCTCGCCGCCGACGCCCGCCGGCAGGCCGAGCGCTTCGGCACGGACACCGCCATCGGCGAGGCCCTGCGCTGTGCCGCAGCCCTCGAAACCGGCAGCCGCGCCCTCCAGCTCGCGGGCCGCGCCGTCACCTACCTGGAGGCCTCACCCTCCCAGTACGAACACGCGGCCGCCCGCATCGAGTACGGCATCCTCGCCCGCTCCGCCGCGGACCTCAACCGGGGCCTCGACCTGGCCCGTTCCTGCGGGGCGGACGGCCTGGTGGCACAGGCGCGGGAGGCGCTGGCGACGGGCAGGATGCTGTGAAACCCCGGTCCTGCTCACCGCGCCCGCGCGAAGACCACCCACACCTGCCCGGCGGCGAAGTCCAGCGGCGCGCCGTCCGGCCCGGTGAACGTCGTACCGCCGTTCGCCGCCGGCCGTGACCAGCCGGCGGAGAAGGAGCGTCCGTCGCGCAGCACCTCCGCCGTCCCGGAGCCGACCGTCTCGGTGTAGGGGGTGGGGTTGCCGAGGACGTCGTGGTACCGCGAGTCGCGGATGTCGACGTACTGGACGACGACCGTCGGCGGGGCCGGGCGGGGGCCGTCCGTGGTGACCATGGGGGTGCCGTCCATGGTGATCAGCCAGCCGTGCCGGGCGGGAGACCAGGCGAAGGTGAAGCGGGCCGCCGGGTAGCGCACGGTGCGCGAGGCCACCGGGGTGCCGCCGGCAGGGGCGGGGCCGTAGCGGAAGCCCGTGGTCAGCGCGCCCTCGCCCGGGGCGGAGCGCAGCAGACGCGCGGGGTGCACGAACAGGTTGTGCGGCGCGGCCCGCGCGCTGTCCCGGTCGTAGGCGCCGGGGGCCGTGTCGGGTGACTCGGGCCGCACCGGGGCCCGGTCGATCAGCGGCAGCAGCTTGCGCTGGGCGCCGGAGAAGGCCAGATACGGACGGTCGAACTGGCCGAGCAGCTCCAGATCGGACTCGCGGGCGCTGCGCACCGGCCCGACGGCGCTCGGCAGCCTGCTCGCGTACACCGCCATCAGCCGGCTCAGACCGCCCTCGACCTGCTCCGCGTAGACCACGTCGGCGGCGTCGAGGCCGGTCTGCGGGCGGGCCGCCGGCACGTTGTCGATCTTCACCGCGAGGGGGGAGCCGCCCGCGGAGGTGGAGGCCGGGGGCCGGGTCGGGACCGGGCCGGTGTCATGCCGCCCGCCGTGCCCGCCGCACCCCGCCGCCAGGGCGGCGACCAGGACGACCGCCGTCGGCACACCCCTTCGCGGACCGTGTCTCCCGCTCACCATCGCCACCCCGTTCGCCCTTCGACCGTGCGTGCACGCGGGTCATACCCCTTCCACCCCCGTCCCGCACCGCACCGCGCCCACCAGGAGGTTCGCCGCCCGGAGGCACGGGTACCCGGAGGCCGCCGCGAAACGGAAGCGCCAGGGCGTACCGGCGCACACGCGGCGAGCAGAAGCGGCCGGTGCGAACGGCCGGCACACGCGACCAGTACACGCGAGCGAGGGAGCGCGACCCCATGAAGGCAGTGACCTGGCAGGGCAGGCGGGACGTGCGGGTGGAGGACGTGCCCGACCCCAGGATCGAGGAACCCACCGACGCCGTCATCCGCGTCACGTCCACCGGGCTGTGCGGCTCGGACCTGCACCTGTACGAAGTGCTCACCCCGTTCATGACCCCGGGCGACATCCTCGGCCACGAACCCATGGGCATCGTGGAGGAGGTCGGCTCGGGGGTGCCTGGCCTGCGGCCCGGCGACCGGGTCGTGGTGCCGTTCCAGATCTCCTGCGGGCACTGCTTCATGTGCTCGGCCGGGCTCACCACCCAGTGCGAGACCACCCAGGTCACCGGCGAGGGCATGGGCGCGGCCCTGTTCGGCTACACCCGGCTGTACGGCGCCGTGCCGGGCGCCCAGGCCGAGTACCTGCGCGTGCCGCAGGCACAGTTCGGCCCGATGAAGGTGCCCGAGGGCCCGCCGGACGACCGCTTCGTCTACCTGTCCGACGTGCTCCCCACCGCCTGGCAGGCGGTCGAGTACGCGGCCGTCCCGCCCGGCGGCAGCGTCGCGGTGCTCGGCCTCGGGCCGATCGGCGACATGTCCTGCCGGATCGCCCAGGCGCGCGGCGCGGAACAGGTCTTCGGCATCGACCTCGTGCCCGAACGGCTCGCGCGGGCGGGCCGGCGGGGCGTGAAGACGTACGACCTCAGGGCCTTCGACGACGAGAAGGCACTGGTCCACGCGATCAGGGACGAGACCGGCGGCCGGGGCCCGGACGCGGTGATCGACGCCGTCGGCACCGAGGCCCACGGCAGCGCCGCCGCCCGCCTCGCCCAGCAGGCCACCGCCCTCATGCCGCGGGCGATCGGCGCCCCCCTCGCGGAACGCTTCAGCGTCGACCGGCTCGGCGCGCTGCACATGGCGATCGACCTGGTGCGCCGGGGCGGCACCATCTCGCTGAGCGGCGTGTACGGCGGCATGGCCGACCCGATCCCGCTGCTCACCCTGTTCGACAAGCAGATCCAGATGCGCATGGGGCAGGCCAACGTCCGCCGCTGGAGCGACCAGATCATGCCGTACCTGACCGAGGAGGACCCCCTCGGCGTGGACGAGTTCGCCACGCACCGGCTGCCGCTGTCCGAGGCCCCGCACGCCTACGAGATGTTCCAGCGCAAGGAGGACGGCGCGATCAAGATCCTCATGAAGCCGTAGCTCATCCCCGGCCCCTCTCCCCGAGGATCTCCCCGAGGTCGTAGCGCACCGGTTCCTCCAACTGGGCGTAGGTACAGCTCTCGGGGGTGCGGTCGGGGCGCCAGCGGCGGAAACGGGCGGTGTGCCTGAAGCGCTGCCCGTTCTCCATGTGGTCGTAGGCGACCTCGGCCACCCGCTCGGGGCGCAGCGGCACCCACGACAGGTCCTTCTTGCCGGACCAGCGGCTCGGCGCGCCGGGCAGCCGGGCCGTCTCGTGGGCGGCCTCCTCGGACCAGGCCGCCCACGGGTGCCCGGCGACATCGTCCATCCGCAGCGGTGCCAGCTCCTCGACCAGTTCGGCGCGCCGCTTCATGGGGAAGGCGGCCGACACGCCCACGTGCTGGAGCCTGCCGTGGTCGTCGTACAGGCCCAGCAGCAGCGAGCCCACCACCGGGCCGCTCTTGTGCAGCCGGTACCCGGCCACCACGACATCGGCCGTGCGCTCGTGCTTGATCTTGAACATGGCCCGTTCGTCCTGCCGGTAGCGCAGGTCGAGCGGCTTGGCCACGATCCCGTCGAGCCCGGCGCCCTCGAACCGGTCGAACCACTGCTCGGCCACCGTGAGGTCCGTCGTCGCGGGTGCCAGGTGCACCGGCGGCGTGGCGTCGGCGAGGGCCCGGTCCAGCAGGGCTCGGCGGTCGGTGAGCGGCACGTCGAGCAGGGCGTGGTCGTCCAGCGCGAGCAGGTCGAAGGCGACGAAGGACGCCGGGGTCCTCTCCGCGAGCATGCGCACCCGGGAGGCGGCGGGGTGGATCCGCTCGGTCAGCGCGTCGAAGTCCAGCCGCCCGGCCCGCGCGATCACGATCTCCCCGTCGAGCACGCACCGCTGCGGCACCCGCTGCGCGAGCGCCTCGACCAGTTCGGGAAAATACCTGGTCAGCGGCTTGCCGGTGCGGCTGCCCAGTTCGATCTCGGCGCCGTCGCGGAACACGATCGAACGGAACCCGTCCCACTTCGCCTCGTAGTGCATGCCCGGCGGGATGCTCGCCACCGACTTGGCGAGCATCGGCTTCACGGGCGGCATGACGGGCAGCTCCATGGCTCTGATTCTGCGCGTGCGCGCCCGTGTGCGCCCGGTGTGCGCGCCGCGCGGGGGGCGCCTACGGTGGCCGCATGGCCGAAGCGGTGGAACTGGAGGTGGCCGGGCGGACCGTGCGACTGTCCAGCCCGGACAAGGTGTTCTTCCCGGAGCGGGGCTTCACCAAGCTGGACCTCGCGCGGTACTACACCGCGGTCGGCCCCGGCATCCTGCGCGCCCTGCGGGACCGCCCCACCACCCTGGAGCGCTACCCGGACGGCATCGAGGGCGAGTGGTTCTTCCAGAAACGCGCCCCCAAGGGCATGCCCGACTGGATCCCGACCGCCCACATCACCTTCCCCAGCGGCCGCAGCGCCGACGAGATGTGCCCCACCGAGGAGGCCGCCGTGGTGTGGGCCGCCCAGTACGGCACCCTCACCTTCCACCCCTGGCCCGTGCGCGCCGGCGACGTCGACCACCCCGACGAACTGCGCATCGACCTCGACCCGCAGCCCGGCACCGACTACGCCGACGCCGTCCGCGCCGCCCATGAACTACGCTCCGTGCTCGACGAGTTCGGCGGGCTGCGCGGCTGGCCGAAGACCTCCGGGGGCCGGGGCCTGCACGTCTTCGTGCCCATCGAACCGCGCTGGACCTTCACCCAGGTGCGGCGCGCCGCCATCGCCGTCGGCCGGGAGATGGAACGCCGGATGCCCGAGCAGGTCACCATCAAGTGGTGGAAGGAGGAGCGCGGCGCCCGGATCTTCCTCGACTACAACCAGACCGCCCGCGACCGCACCATCGCCTCCGCCTACTCGGTACGGCCCCGCCCGGACGCCACCGTCTCCGCGCCGCTGAGCTGGGACGAGGTCGGCTCCGCCCGGCCCCGCGACTTCGACCTGGCCACCATGCCGGCCCGGTACGCCGAACTCGGCGACGTGCACGCCGACATGGACGACCACGCCTACTCCCTGGACGCCCTGCTGGAGCTGGCCCGCCGCGACGAGCACGACCACGGGCTCGGCGATCTGCCGTATCCGCCGGAACACCCGAAGATGCCCGGCGAACCCAAACGCGTCCGGCCGAGCCGGGCCCGGCGGGACCCGGCGTCCTGACCGCGTCCTGACCACGTCCTGGGCGCGCCGCACCCTCGTTATCCTGGGCGGCAACCGCCCGATGAGGAGTCCCCTGGTGCCCGAGGCAGTGTCGCGTCCCACGCTGGAGGCCGTGGCCGCGCGCGCCGGGGTGTCCAGGGCCACCGTGTCCCGGGTGGTCAACGGCGGGTACGGCGTGCGGGAGCCGCTCGCCGAGCGGGTACGGCGGGCCGTGGCGGAACTCGGCTATGTGCCCAACCAGGCCGCGCGCAGCCTCGTCACCAAACGGCACGACGCGGTCGCCGTCGTCATCGCCGAACCCGAGACCCGGGTCTTCGCCGACCCCTTCTTCGCCCTCCAGTTGCGCGGCATCAGCAAGGAACTGACCGCCCACGACAACCAGTTGGTGCTGCTGCTCACGGAGGGCCGGGACGACCACGCGCGCGTGGCCCGGTATCTCGCCGGGGGCCATGTCGACGGGGCGCTGGTCTTCTCCCTGCACCTGGACGATCCGCTGCCCGGACTCATCCACGACGCGGGCGTGCCCACGGTGTTCGGCGGCCGGCCGGGCTGGCGGGACCGCACCGGCACCCCGGTGTACGTGGACAGCGACAACCGGGGCGGCGCGCGCACCGCCGTGCGCCATCTCGTCTCGCTCGGCCGGACCCGGATCGCGCACCTCACCGGCGCCCTCGACCAGACGTCGGCAGTGGACCGGCTCGACGGCTACCGGGACGTCATGGCCGAAGGCGCGGGCGGGAGCGGTGCGGGGACAGGCGACCCCGCCCTGGTCGTGGAGAGCGACTTCACCCCGGCCGGCGGCGAGCGGGCCATGCGGGAACTCCTCGACCGCCGCCCCGACGTGGACGCCGTGTTCGCCGCGAACGACCTCACCGCGCTGGGCGCGCTGCGGGTGCTGCGGGAGCGGGGGCTGCGGGTGCCCGAGGACGTGGCCGTGGTCGGCTTCGACGACATGCTGCCGCTGGCCGAGCAGTCCGACCCGCCGCTGACCACGGTCCGTCAGGACATCGAGCGGATGGGCCGCCTGATGGCCCGCCTCCTGCTGCACGGCACCGCGGCCCCGGACGACGCCGGGTCGGCCCCGGACCACGCCGGGTCGGCCTCGGACGACCCGGCGGACGCCCCGGGGCCCGGCCTGATCCTGCCGACCACGCTGATACGCCGGGCATCCGCCTGACCCGCCTCCGGCCAGGGCCGGTCTCGCCCCGGTCGGCCCCCTGACACCCGTTTCACCCCTGCGCGGACGCGCTCCTGATCACCCCGAACCGCGCCCCGTACGGATCGGTCAGCCGGGCGATGCGCCCCACACCCTCGACCGTCACGGCCGGGGCGCTCACCGCCCCGCCGAGTTCCCGGGCCCTGTCCACCACCGCGTCGGTGTCCTCGACCTCGAAGTACGGCAGCCAGTACGGCTCGTCGCCCGCGCGGGCCAGCGGCACCATCCCGCCGAACATCGCGTCCTCACCGGTGCCCTCGGGGTTGACGCACGTGTACGTGCCGCCCGGGAAGGACACGCCGGAGGTCTCCAGGCCCAGCACCCGGTGGTAGAAGGCGGCGGCCGCCGCGATGTCCGCGGTGTGCAGCTCGGCCCAGCACAGCGCGCCCGGCCCGTTCACCATGTCCACGCCCTTGGTGCGGCCGGGCTGCCAGACCCCGAACCTCACGCCCGCCCGGTCGGCGAGGACCGCCATGTGTCCCTGGCCCAGCACGTCGACCGGCCCGAACAGCACCTGGCCATGGGCCTGTTCGACCGCCTTGGCGGTGGCCGCCGCGTCCTCGCTGCGGAAGTACAGCGTCCAGGCCGGCGGGCCCTGATCGGGCCCGCACCGCATGCCGCCCGCGACGGTCTTCCCGTCCAGCCGGAAGAAGCCGTAGCCCCCGGCGTCCGGTCCCGCGGACTCGAAGCGCCAGCCGAAGAGGCCGCCGTAGAAGGAGCGCGCTCCGTCGAGGTCCGGCGCGCCGACGTCGAGCCAGTTCGGGGCGCCGTCGACGAAATCGGTGGTGAGCATTGCCGCCCTCCTCGAAGGGTCCCGTCCCGTGCACTGCCGAGTCTGGCACCGCCCACCGACAATCGCCGCCGGAGCACCGCCGGACGCGCCCTCACCTTCGGTGACGTGGCGTGTCCGTTGGGTTTTCGGAAGTTCCGCGCGCCGTCGTGCAACCGGCGGGACCCGGGGCGCATCATCGAGGTGGCCGGAGGCCCCGACGACGGCGTTGAGCGCGCGTTGATCGAACGTTTTTCGCCGGACGGCACGATCCAGGCCATGCACATCGACACCATCACCCCGGCCGACCGGACCTGGCAGGCACAGGCCCTGTGCGCGCAGACGGGGCCGGACTTCTTCTTCCCCGAGCCGGGCAGCTCGGTGCGCGAGGCGAAGCGCATCTGCGGGATGTGCGAGCTGCGCCCGGCCTGCCTGGAGTACGCGCTCGCCAACGACGAGCGCTTCGGCGTCTGGGGCGGGCTGTCCGAGAAGGAACGCCTCGCCCTGCGCCGTACCTCCGGCTGACCGGCCGCCCGCCCCGGCCGAGGGCCGGTCGCGCGCCGTACGCCTGCCTACGGCCCCCCCCGAGGGCCGCGCCGTACGCCTGGCCTCACCGGGGCCCGGCCCCGTGGTGACCGCCTCGCTCAGCGGCCGGCGGTGCGCGCCGCCATCCGTGCCTTGCGCGCCTCCAGCTTCTCGTCGAAGCGCGTGGCCTCCATGTCCAGACCGCCCATGAAGAGGCCGAGTTCCTCCTGTGCCTGGCGCCCCTCGGGCCCGAGGCCGTCGAGCTGCATGATCTTCAGGAAGCGCAGCACCGGCTGGAGCACGTCGTCGTGGTGGATGCGCAGGTTGTAGACCTCGCCGATCGCCATCTGCGCGGCGGCCCGCTCGAAGCCGGGGATGCCGTGTCCGGGCATCCGGAAGTTGACGACGACGTCCCGCACGGCCTGCATCGTCGGGTCGGGCGCGAGCTCGAACGCCGCCTTGAGCAGGTTGCGGTAGAAGACCATGTGCAGGTTCTCGTCGGTCGCGATCCGGGCGAGCATGCGGTCGCACACCGGGTCACCGGACTGCTGGCCGGCGTTGCGGTGCGAGATCCGGGTGGCCAGCTCCTGGAAGGCGACATAGGCGACCGAGTGCAGCATCGAGTGCCGGTTGTCGGACTCGAAGCCCTCGCTCATGTGCGCCATGCGGAACTGCTCCAGCCTGTCCGGGTCCACCGCGCGCGAGGCGAGCAGATAGTCCCGCATCACGATGCCGTGCCGGCCCTCCTCGGCCGTCCAGCGGTGCACCCATGTGCCCCAGGCGCCGTCGCGGCCGAACAGGCTGGCGATCTCGTGGTGGTAGCTGGGCAGGTTGTCCTCGGTCAGCAGGTTCACCACCAGGGCGGTGCGGCCGATCTCGGTCACCTTGGACTGGCCCTTGTCCCAGGCCTCCCCGTCCTCGAACAGGGCCGGGAAGTTGCGTCCGTCGCCCCAGGGCACGTACTCGTGCGGCATCCAGTCCTTGGCGACCTTCAGGTGCCGGTTCAACTCCCCCTCCACCACTTCCTCCAGTGCGTACAGCAGCCGGGCGTCGGTCCAGGCGGACGGGCTGCCGAGGTGGGGAGAGGTGATCGTCACGGGAACTCCAGGGGGACGCGCCGAACTAGGGAGACACACGGGGGTACCGGCGAGCGGTGCCGGAAAACCTACGTGATCGTAAGCTACGAAACCGTAGGTTACGAAACCGTAGGTTAAGGCCGCCGTAAGAGAGCCCCAGATCAGCCCGTACGGCAGGGCCGTTCCGACACGCCGGACGGCCCCGGGACACAGCGGTCCCGGGGCCGTCGAAGGGAGGGGGCCACCAGGTCAGGCGTACAGCTCCCGCAGGCGTACGGACAGGCACGTCACCGAGCCCTCCAGCTTCTCGAACTCGCCGATGTCCACCGTGACCACCTCGTGGCCGAGGTCGGTCAGCAGTTCGGCGGTCTTCGGGGCGCTTGCCGCCATCAGCAGCTTGTGCCCGCCGAGCAGCACCACGTGCGCGCCGGACTCCTCGGGCACCGAGAGGAACCCGGGGAACAGCGAGGGCCGGTCCACCTTCGGGATGTGCCCGATGACGGTGCCGTCCGGCAGCGCGGTCACGGCCGACTTCAGGTGCAGCACCTTGCTCACCGGTACGGCCACCACCCGGGCGCCCAGCGGCTCGAACGCGGCCCGGACCTGCTGCACCCCGGCCGCGTCGGTGCGCCCGCTGCGGCCGACGTAGAGCGTGTCGCCGACCTTGAGGACGTCGCCGCCGTCCAGGGTGCCCGGCTCCCATATCCAGTTCACCGAGCAGCCGAGGCTCGCCACCGCCTCCTCCACACCGGCGGTCTCCGCGCGTCGGGACCCGCTGCCCGGCCGGGTGATCAGGGCGACGTTGCGGAACACGACGACGGTGTCCTCCACGAACACCGAGTCCGGGCAGTCGTCGGCCGGTTCGACCTCGAACGTCTCCCAGCCGTGCGCGCGCAGCGCCTCGACGTACGCCTCCCACTGCTCGGTGGCGAGCCCCACGTCGACCTTCTGCCGCTCGATGTGCGTCACCAGGCCCTCGGCGAGACGTGGGCTCGGGCGGCGGACGAGGGCCTTCTTGCTGGGCACGACGGGCCTTTCCGGTCGGGGATGGGGTGCCTGCGCCGCATTTGCGGCGCTGGTCCGCCATCATGCAGTCCGACGTGGCCAGGGCAAAAGCCTCGTCATCAGGCTGTGCCCCTCCTGAGATGCTCCGTCGTGCCCCCGGCCGGCCGGCCCACCTCCTCCGGCGCGGCCTCCGTCAGCTCCCCGTCCGCCATCAGCAGCCAGCGGGTGATGCCGATCGACTCCAGGAAGGGCAGATCGTGGCTGGCCACCAGCAGCGCGCCCTCGTACGACTCCAGGGCCGAGGTGAGCTGCCGTACGCTCGCCAGGTCGAGGTTGTTGGTCGGCTCGTCCAGCAGGAGCAGCTGGGGCGCCGGTTCGGCCAGCATCAGCGCGGCCAGCGCGGCCCGGAAGCGTTCGCCGCCGGAGAGGGTGGCCGCCTGCTGGTCGGCGCGCGCGCCCCGGAACAGGAAGCGGGCGAGGCGCGCCCGGACCCGGTTGTTGGTGGCGCCCGGCGCGAACCGGGCCACGTTCTGGGCGACCGTCAGCTCGTCGTCCAGCACGTCGAGGCGCTGCGGCAGAAAACGCAGCGGCACATGCGCCGTGGCCGTGCCCGCCACCGGCGCCAGCTCCCCGGCGACCGTGCGCAGCAGCGTCGTCTTGCCCGCGCCGTTGCGCCCGACCAGCGCGATCCGCTCCGGCCCGCGCAGATCGAGCACCCCCGCGACGCGCGCCCCGTACGCCGTCTCCAGGTTCTCCAGGGTGAGCACCTGCCGCCCCGGCGGTACGGCGGTGTACGGCAGGTCGACGCGGATCTCGTCCTCGTCGCGCACCGCCTCCACCGCGTCGTCCAGGCGCTCCTTGGCCTCGGCGAGCCGTTCCTCGTGCATGATGCGGTGCTTGCCCGCCGACTCCTGGGCGGCGCGTTTGCGGTTGCCCATCACGATCTTCGGCTCGCGCCTGGAGTCCCACATCTTCTGCCCGTACCGCTTGCGTCGGGCCAACTTGACCTGGGCATCTGCCAGTTCTCGCTTCTGCTTGCGCACATCGGCCTCGGCGACCCGCACCATCCGTTCGGCCGCGTCCTGTTCGACGGCCAGGGCCTCCTCGTAGGCCGAGAAGTTGCCGCCGTACCAGGCGACCTCGCCGGTGCGCAGTTCCGCGATCCGGTCGACCAGGTCGAGCAGTTCACGGTCGTGGCTGACCACGACCAGCACGCCGGACCAGGCGGCGACGGCCTGGTGGAGGCGGCGGCGCGCGTACAGGTCGAGGTTGTTGGTGGGTTCGTCCAGGAGCAGCACGTCCGGGCGGCGCAACAGCAGCGCGGCCAGCCGGAGCAGCACCGACTCGCCGCCGGACACCTCGCCGACGGTGCGGTCCAACCCGATGTGTCCGAGGCCGAGTTCGCCGAGCGTGACCAGGGCGCGCTCCTCGACGTCCCAGTCGTCGCCGACCGTCTCGAAGTGCCGCTCCGCCACGTCGCCCGCCTCGATGGCGTGCAGCGCGGCCCGCCGCTCGGCGATGCCGAGGGCCTGGTCGACGCGGAGCGCGGTGTCCAGGGTGACGTTCTGCGGGAGGTGGCCGACGTCTCCGGTGACCTTGACCGTGCCGTCGGCCGGGGTGAGTTCACCCGCCAGCAGCTTCAACAGGGTCGACTTCCCCGATCCGTTGACGCCGACGAGCCCGGTCCTGCCGGGGCCGAAGGAGAGGTCGAGCCCGTCGAACACGGCGGTGCCGTCGGGCCAGCCGAAGGACAGGGACGTACAGGTGAGGGAAGAAAGGGAAGAAGATGACATGGAGGCCTCGCGGGGGAGTGGGTGCGGATTCGCGGACGCGTCACGAGACACCGCGGGGCGGGGAACCGAAGGATCACCCGGAGGCCGTGAGAAGAAGAAGGGCCTGTGCCGGAGGACGGCTCGGACGCCGAGGTCGTACGCCACGTACACACCTCACCGGTGTGATGACGCGGTGTCTCCGAACCTCAGACGAGCAACGTCCTTCTCCGATCGACGGCAACAGAACCGAGGTAAACGTTAGGAGCACCGCCGGCGGGAGTCAAAGTATTTGTCGGCGGCGCGGCGCGTCCGATCCACGCCGATGCCGGGCGGCCGGCCGGGGAGGCGGCCGGAGTCTCCTGCACGGCGCGGGCCGTGCTCGCCGCGGGCACGGTCGGCGTCGGCGTCGAGGCGCCCGACACCTTCGCGGGGCCGTCGGCCGGAGGCGCCGAAGGAGGCGGCCGCGCCCGGCGTCGCCCGGATCGGCGCGGGCGCGGGGCTCGCGGGTACGACTACGGGGAGCTGAACGCGCGGTTCCCGCGCGAGTGAACGGCGGCGCCCGCCGTCCGTCAGGCGTCGCGCATCAGTTCGGCGAGACCGTGGTCCAGGTCGAGCTGGAGGTGTTCGAGTCCCACGGGCACCAGCTCGGCGGCAGCCTCCAGGAAGCGCCGTATCTCGCCCGCGCGCACATGGACGACGGCGGTGCCCTCCGGGGCGTGGAACTCCAGCACGATGCGGTCGTAGCCGTACGGCCGCACGCGCACGTCGCCCTGGCCCTCGGGAGCCAGGAGCCCGGCGGCGAGCAGGTCGCGGGCGAAGGTCCAGCAGACCTCGACGCCCTCCAGGGTGGCCGGGGCCGGGAAGGTCATCCGCACGGCGAACGGGTCGCAGCGGTCGTAGCGCAGCGTGGCGGGGATGCTCGGCATGCGCGGTGCGGCGGCGACGAGGCGGGCCTCTACGGGCTGCTCGATGACGGTGGACAACGCATTGCTCCCTCGTGACGGCTGGACTGCGGCCCGGTGGCTCCCGGCACCGGGTGAGACGGCGAAACGGGCCGGGGCGTGCACCTGGGCAACGAGTGACCTCGGTCACCGCGTTCATGCACGCGCGGCCTCCCCGACCGGTACGGGAGTCGGCACCCTGGACGGCGACCGGGCGGTCGGCTAGCTTCGCCCGCCATGAGGCGCATGGGGAGCACGAGGAGCACGCTGGGCACGCTGAGCACGCGCGGGAGGGGCCGGACGCGCCGGACGGGCAGGCTGGTGGCGGCGGGTGTCGCGTGCGGAGCGGCGCTGGCGGCGCTGACCGTCCCGTCGGCCGCGGCGCTCGGCGGGCGGGACGGGGACGTGCACTGGGCCGTGAAGGACCCGGGCACCCCGCAGGTCCGCTTCCGGGGCCTCGCGGCGGTCGACCGGCGCACCGCCTGGCTGGCCGGCACCGGCGGCACCGTGCTGCTCACCCGGGACGGCGGCGCGTCCTGGCGCGACGTCTCCCCGCCCGGCGCGGCCGGTCTGGAGTTCCGGGACGTCGAGGCCTTCGACGCACGGCGCGCGGTGGTGCTGGCCATCGGCGAGGGCGAGGCGTCCCGGGTGTACCGCACCGAGGACGGCGGGGCGACCTGGACGGAGTCCTTCCGCAACACCGACCCGCGTGCGTTCTACGACTGCCTGGCCTTCTTCGACCGCCGCCACGGCCTCGCGATGGGCGACCCCGTGGACGGCGCCTTCCGCATCCTGTCCACGAGCGACGGCGGCCGCTCCTGGCGGGTGCTCCCGGCGAAGGGGATGCCGCCCGCCCTGGAGGGCGAGGGGGGCTTCGCGGCGAGCGGGCAGTGCCTGGTCGCGTCCGGGTCCAGGGACGTCTGGCTGGCCACCGGCGGCGGCGCCCGGGCGCGCGTCCTGCACTCCGCCGACCGCGGGCTCACCTGGACCGCCACCGACACCCCGGTCCCGGGCGGGGACCCGGCCCGTGGCGTCTTCGCCCTCGCCTTCCGCGACCGCGCCCACGGCCTCGCCGTCGGCGGCGACTACCGTGCCGGCCGGCCCTCGCCCCGGGCCGCGGCCGTCACCTCGGACGGCGGCCGCACCTGGCAGCCCGCCGCCACGCCCCCGCCCGCGTACCGCTCCGGCGCCGCCTGGCTCCCGCACAGCCGCACCGCCGCGCTCGCCGTCGGTCCCACCGGCACCGATCTGACCACGGACGGCGGCCGCACCTGGCGCACCATCGACACCGGCTCGTACGACACCGTGTCCTGCACGCCCGACCTCGGCTGCTGGGCGGCCGGCGAACAGGGGCGGGTGGCCCGGCTGGAGCGGTGAGGTAGGAGCACCGGGAGCCGGGTACCCGTGCCCTGCCGCGAAGGAGCCGTACCGCCTTCGCGGGGAAAGGAGCGATCATGCCGGCCGGTTCCAGCCCCAAGCGCGAACGCCAGTACGAGCACATCAAGGAGAGCGCGCAGGACCGGGGCGAGAGCGAGGGACGCGCCAAGGAGATCGCCGCGCGCACCGTCAACAAGGAGCGCGCCCGCTCCGGCGAGTCGAAGACCGCGAGCCGCAGTTCCACGCAGGACATGTCGTCCGGCAGGCGCGGCGGGCAGCGGTCGGGCAACCGGTCCGGTCCCCAGGGTCCGACCCGCGACCAGTTGTACAACGAGGCGAAGCAGCGCGGCATCGAGGGCCGCTCGAACATGAACAAGGACCAGTTGCAGCGCGCGCTGAACGCCAAGAAGGGCTGATCCGCCGAGCGTCCTCGCCGACCCCGCGAGCGGGGTGGTGCGACGCGGGCACGTACAGTCGGCCGTCATGACGACCGTAGGCGTACCGGCGGGCTGGCCCACCAGCGAGGAGGAGGCCCGCGCGGTCCAGGACGAGTTGCGCGGCCGGGTGGTGCTCGACGAGCCGGGACCGCCGCCGGGGACGGGCCATGTGACGGGGGTCGACGTGGCCTACGACGACGAACGCGACCTGGTCGCCGCCGCGGCCGTCGTCCTGGACGCCGCCACCCTGGAGGTCGTCGCCGAGTCGACCGCCGTCGGACGGGTGTCCTTCCCCTACGTCCCGGGCCTGCTCGCCTTCCGCGAACTGCCCACGGTCCTGGCCGCGCTGGCCGCCCTTCCGTGTCCGCCCGGCCTGGTGGTGTGCGACGGCTACGGCCTCGCCCACCCCCGCCGCTTCGGCCTCGCGAGCCACCTGGGTGTCCTCACCGGCCTGCCCGTCATCGGCGTCGCCAAGAACCCCTTCACCTTCACCTACGACGAGCCCGCCCCGGCCCGCGGCAGCTCCACCCCGCTGCTCGCCGGCACCGAGGAGGTCGGCCGGGCCCTGCGCACCCGCGACGCCGTCAAACCCGTCTTCGTCTCCGTCGGCCACCGGGTGTCCCTCTCCGGCGCCCTCGCCCACACCCTGGCCCTCACCCCCGCATACCGCCTCCCGGAGACCACCCGCCACGCGGACAGCCTGTGCCGCACGGCGCTCAAGGAGGCGACGCGGGGGACGGCCGGCGCGGCCGCTCAGCCGCCGACGAGCCGCCGGACACCGGCTTCCTGATCCCCGGAGCCGTGGTCGGCCGAGCCGCCACCCGGCTCCGGCGCGTGGTGGTGCGGACCCGCCACCCGGCTCCGGCGCGTGGTGGCGCGGACCCGCCGCCCGGCTCCGGCGCGTGGTGGTGCGGACCCGCCGCCCGAGGAGCGCAGCGGAGGCGGCCCGGCTCGGCGGCCCGGTCCCGCGCCGGCGCGTTCCGGGTACTACCGCCGCGCCGCCACCCGGAACGTGATCCCCGCCGCCCGCAGCCGTTCCGTCAGCGCGTCCCCCATCGCCTGGGCCGTCGTCACCTGGCCGGCGGTCGGGGGGAGGTCGTCGAAGGCGAGGCAGAGGGCGGCCTCGGCGAACATCTTGGCGGTCTCGCCGTAGCCGGGATCGCCGCCCGCGACCTCGGTGTACACGCGGCGGCCGCCGCCCTCGCCGACGAAGCGGACCGTGAACCAGCTCCTGGCCCGCTTCTCCGCGCCGGGTCCCTCGCCCGGCCGGAGCCGGTCGGACAGCCAGCGGCGGGCGGGCGGCAGCTGGGCGGCGGCCACCGTCGCGCCGACCGCGGCCACCCCGCCGAGGGCGACCGGCAGATGCCGGACCGCGGCGAAGTGCCGGTAGCGGAAGTCGGGACCGTACCGCTCCAGGGCCCGCGCCGAGCGGCTCACGATCTGCGGGTCGATGGTGGGCAGCGGCACCGCCCACGCGCCGACCTCCCGGGCGAACCGCGGCACGCCCGCCGGCGCGCTCACCCGCCGCCCGTGCAGCCGCGGCTCGTGCCGGGCCCGGTCGCGTGCGGCGGCCAGCATCTGCCGCCCCCGGGCGAACTGGTCGAGTGCCGAGGCCAGCGTGCCGCCGGAGAGGGACGCGTCGGCCGTCACATAGCCGTCCACCCGCAGCGGCACGTCCCGTGGCAGCTGCCGGACCGTGAAGTACACGCCGAGGTCGTGCGGCACGGAGTCGAACCCGCACGCGTGCACCAGGCGCGCGCCGGTCTCCCGGGCGCGGGCGTCGTGCCGCACGTACATCAGGTCCACGAACTCCGGCTCACCGGTGAGGTCCAGGTAGTCCGTCCCGGCGTCCGCGCAGGCGGCGACGAGTTCCTCGCCGTGGCGGAGGTACGGCCCCACGGTCGTGGCCACCACCCGCGCCTGCCCGGCGAGCTCGCGCAGCCCGGCCGGTTCGGACGCGTCGGCGCGCAGGACGCCGATGTCCGCGCCCCCGGGCAGCCGCTCGCGCAGTCGACGCAGCTTCGTCTCGTCGCGCCCGGCGATCGCCCAGCGCAGTCCCTCCGGCGCGTGCGCCGCCAGGTACTCCGCGGTCAGGGTGCCGACGAAGCCCGTCGCTCCGCAGAGCACCACGTCGTAGGGACGGTCCAGCCTGCTCATGACCCACCTCGCCTGCTCATGACACCCCCGGGGGGCGCAGCCCGCGCCGCTGTCGGTGGCCGAGGCTAGCGTGAGGAGTGCCCGCCCACGCGACCGGGTGATTTTCGGCCGGATGGGCACTTGGCTAAGCGCTTGCTCGTTCAGGTCTTGTGCCGGATGGAACGCGTTCATAGCATCACCGGTGTTACATCAGTTGTGTCACACGCTTGGGGGACGGGATGAGCACGGCGGCACCAGCAGAGCGGGGACCGCTCGGCGGCGTGCGCGTGGTGGAGCTGGCCGGCATCGGGCCCGGCCCGTTCGCCGCCATGCTGCTCGCCGACCTCGGCGCCGACGTGGTCCGGGTGGACCGCCCCGGCGGCCCCGGCCTCGGCATCGACCCCGCCCACGACATCACCAACCGCAACAAGCGTTCGATCGTCGTCGACCTCAAGTCCCCGGACGGCGCCGCCCGCGTGCGGGACCTCGCCGCGCGCGCCGACATCATCCTGGAGGGGTACCGGCCGGGCGTCGCCGAGCGTCTCGGCGTCGGACCCGCCGACTGCCACGCCCGCAACCCCCGCCTGGTCTACGGCCGGATGACCGGCTGGGGCCAGGAAGGCCCCCTCGCCGCGCGCGCGGGCCACGACGTGTCGTACATCGCGCTCACCGGCGCCCTCGGCATGATCGGCCGCCCCGGCGAACCCCCGGCCGTCCCCGCCAACCTCCTCGGCGACTACGCGGGCGGCTCGCTCTACCTGGTCGTGGGCGTCCTCGCCGCCCTGCACCACGCGCGCGCCACCGGCACCGGCCAGGTCGTGGACGCCGCCATCGTGGACGGCACCGCCCACCTGTCCGCGATGATCCACGGCATGCTGTCCGCCGGCGCCTGGCAGGACCGGCGCGCCGCCAACCTGCTGGACGGCGGCTGCCCCTACTACGGCACCTACGAGACCGCCGACGGCGGATACATGGCGGTCGGCGCCCTGGAGGAGCGGTTCTCGGCCCAGTTCCTGCGCCTGCTCGGCCTGGACGACCTCCTGGACGCCCGCGCCGACCTCACCCGCTGGCCGGAACTGCGCGCCCGGATCACCGACCGCTTCCGGGACCGCACCCGCGAGGAGTGGACCGCCCTGTTCGCGGACTCCGACGCCTGTGTGGCCCCCGTCCTGTCGCTGCGCGAGGCCCCGCGCCACCCGCACCTGGCCGCCCGCGGCACCTTCACCGACCACTCCGGCATCACCCAGCCCGCCCCCGCGCCCCGCTTCTCCGCCACCCCCACCGCCGTGCGCACCGGACCCGCCCTGCCCGGCGCCGACACCGAGGCCGTGGCCCGGGACTGGGACATACCCGCGCTCCTCGACGGCGACCGGCCGACCCCGGCCGCCGACTGAGCCCAACCGACCCATCCGCCGCGCAACCGAACCGCTCGGCCGACCCTCCCGAAAGGCATCCCAGTGAGCACCGAAGCGTACGTGTACGACGCGATCCGCACCCCGCGCGGCCGCGGCAAGGCGAACGGCGCCCTGCACGGCACGAAGCCCATCGACCTGGTCGTCGGCCTCATCCACGAGATCCGCGACCGCTTCCCGAACCTCGACCCGGCCGCCATCGACGACATCGTGCTCGGCGTCGTCGGCCCCGTCGGCGACCAGGGCTCCGACATCGCCCGCATCGCCGCCATCGCCGCCGGCCTGCCGGACACCGTCGCGGGCGTGCAGGAGAACCGCTTCTGTGCCTCGGGCCTGGAGGCCGTCAACCTGGCCGCGTCCAAGGTCCGTTCCGGCTGGGAGGACCTGGTCCTCGCGGGCGGCGTGGAGTCGATGTCCCGGGTCCCGATGGCCTCGGACGGCGGCGCCTGGTTCAACGACCCGATGACCAACCTCGCCGTCAACTTCGTGCCCCAGGGCATCGGCGCCGACCTGATCGCCACCATCGGCGGCTTCACCCGCCGGGACGTGGACGAGTTCGCGGCCCTGTCGCAGGAGCGTGCCGTCAACGCCTGGAAGGAGGGGCGTTTCGCCCGCTCGGTCGTCCCGGTCAAGGACCGCGCCGGCCTGGTCGTCCTGGACCGTGACGAGCACCCGCGCCCCGGCACCACCGCCGACACCCTCGCCAAGCTCAAGCCGTCCTTCGCGGACATCGGCGAACTCGGCGGTTTCGACGCCGTGGCGCTGCAGAAGTACCACTGGGTGGAGAAGATCGACCACGTCCACCACGCGGGCAACTCCTCCGGCATCGTGGACGGCGCCTCGCTCGTCGCGATCGGCTCCAAGGAGGTCGGCGAGCGCTACGGCCTCACCCCGCGCGCGCGGATCGTCTCCGCCGCCGTCTCCGGCTCCGAGCCCACCATCATGCTCACCGGCCCCGCGCCCGCCACCCGCAAGGCCCTCGCCAAGGCCGGCCTGACCATCGACGACATCGACCTGGTCGAGATCAACGAGGCGTTCGCCGCCGTCGTGCTGCGCTTCGTGCAGGAGATGGGCCTGTCGCTGGACAAGGTCAACGTCAACGGCGGCGCCATCGCCCTCGGCCACCCGCTCGGCGCGACCGGCGGCATGATCCTCGGCACCCTCATCGACGAACTGGAGCGCCAGGACAAGCGCTACGGCCTCGTCACCCTGTGCGTGGGCGGCGGCATGGGTATCGCCACCATCATCGAGCGCATCTGAACTCCCCGCGGAAACAAGCGACTTCAACGGAGACGACTGTCATGACCGAGAGCACCACCATCCGCTGGGAACAGGACGACACGGGTGTCGTCACGCTGGTCCTGGACGACCCCAACCAGTCCGCGAACACGATGAACCAGGCCTTCAAGGCCTCCATCGAGGCCATCGCGGACCGCGCCGTGGCCGAGAAGGACTCCATCCGGGGCATCATCTACACCTCCGCCAAGAAGACCTTCTTCGCGGGCGGCGACCTCAAGGAGATGATCCAGGCCGGCCCCGAGGACGCCCAGGCCGTCTTCGACACGGCGACCGCCATCAAGGACGCGCTGCGCCGCATCGAGACCCTCGGCAAGCCGGTCGTCGCGGCCATCAACGGCGCGGCCCTGGGCGGCGGTTACGAGATCGCGCTCGCCTCCCACCACCGCATCGCCCTGGACGCCCCCGGCTCCAAGATCGGCCTGCCCGAGGTCACCCTCGGCCTGCTGCCGGCGGGCGGCGGCGTCACCCGCACCGTGCGTCTGATGGGCATCACCGACGCGCTGCTCAAGGTGCTGCTCCAGGGCACCCAGTACAACCCGCGGCGTGCCCTGGAGAACGGCCTGGTGCACGAGGTGGCCGAGACGCCGGAGGAGATGCTGGCCAAGGCCCGCGCCTTCATCGACGCCCACCCCGAGTCCCAGCAGCCCTGGGACGTGCCCGGCTACCGGATCCCGGGCGGCACCCCGGCCAACCCGAAGTTCGCCGCCAACCTGCCGGCCTTCCCGGCCAACCTGCGCAAGCAGACGGGCGGCGCGCCCTACCCGGCGCCGCGCAACATCATGGCCGCGGCGGTCGAGGGCTCCCAGGTCGACTTCGCGACCGCGAGCACCATCGAGACCCGCTACTTCACCGAGCTGGTCACCGGGCAGACCGCGAAGAACATGATCCAGGCGTTCTTCTTCGACCTCCAGGCGGTCAACTCCGGCGCCAACCGGCCCAAGGGCATCGAGTCCCGCCAGGTCCGCAAGGTGGCCGTGCTCGGCGCCGGCATGATGGGCGCGGGCATCGCCTACTCGTGCGCCCGCGCCGGCATCGAGGTCGTCCTCAAGGACGTCTCCCTGGAGGCCGCGCTCAAGGGCAAGGGCTACTCCGAGAAGCTGTGCGCCAAGGCCGTCTCCCGGGGCCGTACCACTCAGGAGAAGGCGGACGCGCTGCTCGCCCGGATCACGCCCACCGGGGACGCCGCGGACGTGGCCGGCTGCGACGCGGTGATCGAGGCCGTCTTCGAGGACACCGCGCTCAAGCACAAGGTGTTCCAGGAGATCGAGTCCGTGGTCGCGCCCGACGCGCTGCTGTGCTCCAACACCTCCACGCTGCCCATCACCACCCTCGCCGAGGGCGTGCAGCGCCAGGCCGACTTCGTCGGTCTGCACTTCTTCTCGCCGGTCGACAAGATGCCGCTGGTCGAGATCATCAAGGGCGAGCGCACCGGCGACGAGGCCCTCGCCCGCGCCTTCGACCTGGTCCGGCAGATCAGCAAGACCCCGATCGTCGTCAACGACTCGCGCGGCTTCTTCACCTCCCGGGTGATCGGCCACTTCATCAACGAGGGCGTCGCCATGGTCGGCGAGGGCATCGAGCCCGCCTCCGTGGAGCAGGCCGCCGCCCAGGCCGGCTACCCGGCCAAGGTCCTGTCCCTGATGGACGAGCTGACCCTCACCCTGCCGCGCAAGATCCGGAACGAGACGAAGCGGGCCGTCGAGGAGGCGGGCGGCACCTGGACCGCGCACCCGGCCGAGGCCGTCATCGACCGCATGGTGGACGAGTTCGGCCGTCCCGGCCGCAGCGGCGGCGCCGGGTTCTACGACTACGCCGAGGACGGCAAGCGCGCCGGACTGTGGCCGGGCCTGCGCGAGCACTTCACCAAGGCCGGGTACGAGATCCCGTTCAAGGACATGCAGGAGCGGATGCTCTTCTCCGAGGCGCTCGACACCGTGCGCCTGGTGGAGGAGGGCGTGCTGACCTCGGTGGCCGACGCCAACATCGGCTCCATCCTGGGCATCGGCTTCCCGGCCTGGACCGGCGGCGTACTCCAGTACATCAACGGGTACGACGGCGGCGCCGGGACCGGTACCGGGCTGCCCGGCTTCGTGGCCCGCGCCCGGGAACTCGCCGAGACCTACGGCGAGCGGTTCCAGCCGCCCGCGCTGCTGGTGGAGAAGGTGGAGAAGGGCGAGACCTTCACGGACTCAGCCGCGTCCTGACCCTTCCCCGCCGAGCAGTTCGCTCAGCTCTTCCCGCAGCGAGCGCTGGAACGTGGTCAGCAGCGCCTGCACCACCAGCGGGTGGACGTGTGCCGACAGGTCCCGCACATCGCGGGTGTCCCGCTCGGCCACCTCGCCGCGGAAGAGCCGGGCCAGCTCACGGGCCGCGGCGCGCGAGTGCTCCATGAGCACCTCGCGCGCCGCGAGGATCGTGCCCCGCGACAACGGCACGTCGAGCAGTTCGAGCCCGAGCCGCAGCAGCCCCGAGTCGACCCGGAAGCCGTCCTCTTCGTCCTCGTCGGCGACCAGGACTCCCGACGCCTTCAGCCGCGCCAGCTCCTCGTCGGCCAGCTCCCGCCCCGCCCGCCGCTCCAGTTCGGCGCGCGAGACCGTCTCCACCGCGTCCGGCGCCCAGGAGGCGACCACGGCCCGGTGGATGGCCAGGTCGTAGGCGGACAGATCGGACGGCAGCTGCCGCAGGTACCGCTCGATCGCCGCCAGCGTCATCCCCTGCCGCTGCAACTCCTCGATCAACGCCAACCGCGCCACGTGCGTCGCCCCGTACCGCCCCACCCGCCGCGGCCCGATCACCGGCGGCGGCAGCAGCCCCTTGCTCCCGTAGAACCGCACGGTCCGCACCGTCACCCCCGCCCGCGCGGCCAGCTCGTCGACGGTGAGGCTCATCTCCCCGGCATCGGTCGTCATGTGCAGCAGTATCGCTGTCACACCACTACTGTGAAACCCGTCTGCCGCCGTCGCGCGGCCCGCCCGCCCGCTGTCCCGCCCCTCGCCCCGGGGTGCTCCCGGCCGTCGTGTACGCAGCGTGGTGAACATCATGTGGACACTGGGCGGATCGTGTGAGAAGTAACGCTCTGTGACCTAGGCCACCGCGTAGGGGTGGAACCGTCTGGGAAGCTGCTTGCTTGGTCTGTACCGCGACTCACCGGGGTGGTGCGGGCCAAGCCCTGCACGACCCCCGGGCTCACGAGGCCCGGGCGCACCAGGAAGTGGTACCACCCGTGAGCAAGGACGCCGTGGAATCGGCACAGGCCGTCGCAACCGAGCAGGCGGCACGCACGCCCGCCGACGCGGGCGACGCCGGCTACAGCAAGGACCTCAAGGCCCGCCACGTCAACATGATCGCCATCGGCGGGGCCATCGGCACCGGCCTGTTCCTCGGCGCCGGAGGGCGCCTGCACAACGCGGGACCCGCGCTCGCCCTGGCCTACCTGGTCTGCGGCGTCTTCGCCTTCTTCGTCGTGCGCGCCCTGGGCGAGCTGGTCCTGTACCGGCCCTCCTCCGGGTCCTTCGTGTCGTACGCGCGTGAGTTCCTCGGCGAGAAGGGCGCCTACGTCGCCGGCTGGATGTACTTCCTGAACTGGTCGACCACCGGCATCGCCGACATCACGGCGATCGCGCTGTACACGCACTACTGGAGCTTCTTCACGCCGATCCCGCAGTGGGTGCTGGCGCTGATCGCGCTCGCGGTGGTGCTCACCGTGAACCTGATCTCGGTGAAGATCTTCGGCGAGATGGAGTTCTGGTTCGCGATCATCAAGGTCGCCACCCTCGTGGGCTTCATGTTCATCGGCATCTTCCTGCTGGCCACCCAGCACCACGTCGACGGCTACACGCCCGGCATGAGCCTCATCAGCGACCACGGCGGCGTCTTCCCGCACGGCATGATGCCGGTCGTCCTCGTGATGCAGGGCGTGATCTTCGCGTACGCCGCCCTCGAACTCGTCGGCGTCGCCGCCGGTGAGACCGAGCAGCCGGAGAAGGTCGTGCCGCGCGCGGTGAACTCGATCATGTGGCGCGTGGGCCTGTTCTACGTCGGCTCGGTCGTCCTTCTCGCCCTGCTGCTGCCCGGCTCGGTGTACTCCGCCGACCAGAGCCCGTTCGTGACGGTCCTGTCCAAGATCGGCGTTCCCGCGGCCGGCGACGTGATGAACCTCGTGGTCCTCACCGCCGCCATGTCCTCGCTGAACTCCGGCCTGTACTCCACCGGCCGCATCCTGCGCTCCATGGCCATGGCGGGCTCCGCGCCCAGGTTCACCCGCGTCATGAGCCGCAGCCAGGTGCCCTACGGCGGCATCCTGCTGACCTGCGGCATCTGCGTCCTCGGCGTCGGCCTGAACTACCTGGTGCCCAGCCAGGCCTTCGAGATCGTGCTGAACGTCGCCTCGCTCGGCATCATCAGCACCTGGGTGATCATCATGGTCTGCCACATGGTCTTCGTCCGCCGTGCCCGCGCGGGCCTGGTGGCCCGGCCGCACTTCCAGCTGAAGTTCTCCCCGGTCACCGAGATCGCCACGATCGTCTTCCTGCTGGTCTGCCTCGGCATGATGTGGGACGACCACGCGGTCGGCCGCAAGACCCTGCTGCTCATCCCGGTGATCGCCGTCATGCTCGTCGCCGGCTGGTTCGGCGTCCGCCGCCGGGTGAACGCCGGCACCGACCGGGAGCTGTCCAGGCTGACGGACTAGCCGTCACCGGAGACCGAGGAGAGGGCCGTGTCCTGTCCAGGGGCGCGGCCCTCACCGCTGGGCGGATCACCCGGCCGGCGGCGCGGTCGCCGCGGCCTCGCGCACCGCGTCGTCGTAGCGGCGCAGCACCAGCCGGGCGACCGACTCGTGCGCGCCGAGCGGTGGCGCGGTGACACAGGCGCCCGCCGCGGCGGCCCGGCCGCCGAAGAAGCCGGGAGCCATCAGGTACCGGGCCACCGCGACCCGGTCGTGCCCGCGCCGCCGCAGTTCGGCCACCGCCTCGGCCGGAGTGGGCGCGCCGGCGCACAGGTACGACGGCACCACGGGGTCGCCGAGCCGCCGGGCCAGCAGCCGGGCCATCCGCGCGGTGTCCGCGTTGGCGCCCGGGTCCGTCGACCCGGCCGCGGCCAGGACGACCGCGCCGCCCGGGGTCCAGCCCGCTTCCGCCAGCCGGTCGCACAGGGCGTCGGCGAGCAGCGGGTGCGGGCCGAGGGCGCGGGCCACCCGGGCCCTCGTGCCCGGCGCGGCGGCGACCACGGCGGGGATGTCGACGCGCACGTGGTAACCGGCGCCGAGCAGCAGCGGCACCAGGACCGCGGGGGCGTCGAGGCCCGCCAGCACCTCCGCGAGCGGCGGCCGCACCAGGTCGAGCCACCCCGTCTCCACGCGCAGCCCCGGCCGCAACCGGCGTACGCCGTCGAGGAGCCGGCCGATCGTCCGTTCGTGGTGCGGGCCCCTGCTGCCGTGGCCCACGGCGACGAGGACCGGGCTGTCGCTCACCGCGTTCCCTCCGTTCGCTTCGTCGTCCGTCGGCGTGTCGCTCGGGCGGGTGGTGGCGGGAGCCATCGCGCTCACACCGCCACCGCCAGTCGGTAACCCCGTTTGGGCACGGTGCGGATCAGGCCGGAGTGGGGGCCGAGGGCCGCGCGCAGGCGGGCGACCGCGGCTTCCACGGCGTGCTCGTCGGCGCGGTCCGCCAGCCAGACGCGGCGCAGCAGTTCGGCGCGGCTGAGCACATGGCCCGGCCGGTCGGACAGCGCCCGCAGCACCGCGGCGAGCACCGGCGGCAGCGTGACCTGGACGTCGTCGGCGAGCACCGCGCTGCCCTGGAGCACCACCCGCCGTCCCTCGTACACCAGTTCCCGGCGCATCCTGGCCGGCAGTACCTCGGCGAGCGTGCGCACCAGCGCGCCGAGCCTGCCGCGCTCCGGCCAGACCGGCTCGATGCCGAGGTCGCGCAGCGGCCGGGCGCACACCGGCCCCACGCACACCGCGAGCACGTCACCGCGCAGGGCGGCGAGCACCTCGGCGCGCCGGTCGAAGCCGTCCGCGCTGGCCAGCAGGGCCTCGATCGCCTGCGCGCTGGTGAACGCGAGGGCGTGCAGCTCGCGCCTGACGGTCAGCTCGACCAGCCGGCGCACCGCCTCCGGGTCGTCCGGCGGGCCCCAGCGGTAGACCGGCACCTCGATCACCTCGGCGCCGCGTTCGCGCAGCGCGGCGGCGAAGCCGTCCAGCGGCACCCCGTGCTCCTGCACGGCGATCCTGCGCCCCTGGAGCGGACGGGCCAGCAGCCAGGTGAGCAGTTCGTCGTTGGCCTCGGAACGCGGCGAGAACGCCTCGTCCAGGCCGCTCGCCCGCACCGCGCCGGTGGCCTTGGGACCCCGGGTGAGCACCACCGCCGCACGGCAGGCCGCGGCGAGCCGCCCGCCGGTGCCCCAGCCGTCGGCGGCGCTCATCCAGCCGCGCCAGCCGACGCCGGTGGTGGCGACGACGTAGTCGAGCGGCCCGGCGAGGCACCGTTCGGTCGCTCTGCGCAGCGCGGTGTCGTCGCCGAGCGGGACGATGCGCATCGTGGGCGCCTCGACCACCCGGGCGCCGCGCCGTTCCAGCAGCGCCGTCAGCTCCTCGCGGCGACGCGTGGCGGTCACACCGACCGTGAATCCGGTCAGCGGTTCGGTCCGCCGCGCGGCCGTGGTGCCTGTCTCGGTGCCCGTTGCCATGCCCATCAAAGTCCGTCAGTCACGTTGCGGGCCGATTGCCCGCACGTCACGGTGGCGTAAGCGGGTGTCCGGCGTACGTTACGGAAGATGTCGGTGACGTCACCCCGTACCCCCGACGTTGTGAGACAGCCTTACCTCGGGCGCAATACGACCGACCCGGCCGCGAAACACGCGCTGGCGACGCTCCCGGCATGACGACGACCACCACCTCGGCCGTGGACACCCACTGTCCGTACTGCGCGCTGCAGTGCGGCATGCGGCTGGCGCCCACCGGCGGGCCGGACGGCGCTCCGGTGGATGTGCTGGAGCGGCCCGCGTTCCCGGTCAACCGGGGCGCGCTGTGCGGCAAGGGACGCACCGCGGCCCAACTGCTCGCACCCGGCGCGCGGCTGACGGCGCCGTTGGTACGGGACGCCGGCGGGCTGCGCGAGGCGACCTGGGAAGAGGCGCTCGACCGGGTGGCCGCGGGGCTCGCGGACGCCGGGCGGCGCCACGGCCGGGACGCGGCCGGCGTGTTCGGCGGCGGCGGGCTCACCAACGAGAAGGCCTATCTGCTGGGCAAGTTCGCCCGCGTGGTGCTGCGCACCGCGAACATCGACTACAACGGCCGTTTCTGCATGTCCTCGGCGGCCGTGGCGCTCAAGGCCGCCTTCGGCCTCGACCGCGGCCTGCCGTTCCCGCTCGCCGACGTCGCCCGCGCAAAGTGCGTGCTGCTGGTCGGCGGCAACCCGGCCGAGACGATGCCGCCGGCCGTCCGCTATCTGCGCGAACTCAAGGAGAACGGCGGCCGGTTGATCGTCGTCGACCCGCGCCGCACCCGCACCGCCGACCTCGCCGACCTGCATGTGCAGCCGGTGCCCGGCACCGATCTGGCGCTCGCGCTCGGCCTGTTGCATCTGATCATCGCCGACGGGCTGCTCGACGAGGCGTTCATCGCCTCGCGCACCACCGGGTTCGAGCAGGCCAGGGCGGCCGCGATGGCGCACTGGCCGGAGCGGGTCGAGCGGCTGACCGGCGTCCCGGTGCCGGTGCTGCGCGACGTGGCAGGGCAGTTCGCACGGGCGGCCACCGGCATCGTGCTCACCGCGCGCGGGGCCGAGCAGCACAGCAAGGGCACCGACACCGTCGCCGCCTGGATCAACCTGTGCCTCGCCACCGGCAAGGCGGGCCGCCCCGGCTCCGGCTTCGGCTGCCTGACCGGGCAGGGGAACGGCCAGGGCGGCCGCGAACACGGCCAGAAGGCGGACCAGTTGCCCGGCTACCGCTCCCTCACCGATCCCGCCGCCCGCGCCCACGTCGCCGCCGTCTGGGGCGTCGACCCGGACACCCTGCCCGGACCCGGCCGCTCGGCCTACGAGATGCTCGACGGTCTCGGGCGGCCCGGCGAGGTGCGCGCCCTGCTGCTGATGGGCTCCAACCCGGTGGTCTCGGCGCCGAACGCGGCCCATGTCACCGCCCGGCTGCGGGAGCTGGACTTCCTCGCCGTCAGCGACGTGGTGCTCTCCGAGACCGCCGAGCTGGCCGATGTCGTCCTGCCGGTCGCCCAGTGGGCGGAGGAGACCGGCACGGTGACCAACCTGGAGGGCCGCGTCCTGCTGCGCGAGGCGGCGCTCGCCCCGCCCGAGGGCGTACGCACCGACCTGTACGTGCTGCACGAACTGGCCGCCCGTCTCGGCGTGCGGCGCGGCTTCCCCGAGGACCCGCGGGAGGCCTTCGAGGAGCTGCGCGCCGCCTCGTCGGGCGGCCCCGCCGACTACGCGGGCATCACCTACGAACGCGTCCGCGCGGAGGACGGCGTCTTCTGGCCGTGCCCGGCCGAGGACCACCCCGGCACCCCCCGGCCGTTCCTCGACCGCTTCGAAACGCCCGACGGGCGGGCCCGGTTCGCCGCCGTCTCGCACCGGCCGGCCGCGGAGGAGCCGGACGCGGACTACCCGCTGAGGCTGACGACCGGGCGGGTCCTCGCCCAGTACCAGAGCGGCGCCCAGACCCGGCGGGTGCCGGAGCTGGCACAGGCCGCGCCCGCGCCCTTCGTGGAACTGCACCCCCGCCTCGCCGAGCGGCTCGGGGTCACCGACGGCGACCGGCTCACCCTGACCACCCGCCGCGGCCGCGCCACCGCAGCGGCGCGCATCACCCGGGGCATCCGCCCCGACACGGTCTTCGTCCCCTTCCACTGGCCGGGGCTCGGCCGCGCCAACTCCCTCACCAACCCCGCCCTCGACCCGGTGTCGCGGATGCCGGAGTTCAAGGTGTGCGCGGTCAGGGTCGAGCGTGCCGAGGACGCCCGGTGAGCGGGCGGATCGCCGTCGTGGGCGCCGGGATGGCCGCCGCCCGCCTGGCCCAGCAACTGGTCGAGCGGGGGCGGGGGGACGACGTGACGCTGTACGGCGCGGAGCCGCACCGCCCCTACAACCGCACGCTCCTCGCCGACGTGCTCACCGGCCGCCTCGACGCCGCCGCCGTCGCGCTGCCGTGCGGCGCGCCGCGCGTCGCCGTGCGCACCGGGTGCGAGGTCGTCGCCGTCGACGTGCGCTCCCGCACGCTGACGCTGGCCGGCGGCGAGGAGGCCGGCTACGACGAGCTGGTGCTGGCGACCGGGGCCAACCCGGTGCTGCCGCCGATCCGGGGCCTGCGCACCGCCGACGGCGGGCTGAAGGCCGGGGTGCACGCCTTCCGGGGCCTCGCCGACTGCGCGCGGCTCGCCGAGGACGCGGCGCGGGCCACCCGCGCGGTGGTGATCGGCGGGGGAGTGCTCGGCGTGAGCGCCGCACGGGCGCTCGCCGCGGTCGGCCTGCCCACCGAGATCGTCCACCAAGCGCCGTACCTGATCGAACGCCACCTCGACGAGGGGGCGGGCCACGCGCTGCGCCGGGCCCTCGAACGGCTGGGCGTGCACACCTACCCCGACAACCGCGCCCGCGCCCTCACCGGCGACACCCGCGTCACCGGCGTCCGCCTCGCCACCGGCTACCTGCTCGACGCCGACCTGGTGGTCCTCGCCTGTGGGGTGCGCCCCCGCACCGGGCTCGCGCACGCCGCCGGGATCGCGGTACGGGCCGGCGTCGTGGTGGACGACCGGCTCGCCGCCCGCGCCCCGCACGTCTTCGCGATCGGCGACTGCGCCGAGCACGCCGGCGTCACGCACGGCCTCGCCGGACCCGCCTGGGACCAGGCCGACGTGCTCGCCGCGCGGCTCTCCGGCGCCGGTCCGGACACCGTCTACGGCGGCTCGCGGCCGCTCGTCCGGCTGACCGCGGGCCCGCTGGAGTACGCGGCGTTCGGCGAGACCGGCGACGCGGCCGGTACCGACGTGCTGCGCATCGCCGACGCCACCCGCGGGCCCTACGGCTCCTACAAGAAGCTCGTGCTGCGCGGCGACCGGCTCGTCGGCGGCATCCTCCTCGGCGACCTCACGACGGTCGGCGACCTCACCCGCGCCTACGAGTGCGACGAAGCGCTCCTTGACGACCCGCTCCACCTGCTCACCACCGAAGGAGCCGCGTGATGCACACCGCGACCGCACCACACCGCCACCTGGTCCTCATCGGCCACGGCATGGTCGGCCAGCGTTTCCTTGAGGCGTTCCACGAACAGGCCCGGCCCGGCTGGCGGGTGACCGTCCTCGCCGAGGAACCGCGTCCCGCCTACGACCGGGTCCACCTCACCTCGTGGTTCTCCGGCACCACCGACGACGAACTGTCCATGTGCGCAACGGAGTTCATCGCCGAGCACGGCATCGACCTGCGTCTCGGCGAACCGGCCACCGCCATCGACCGGGAGCGCCGGGAGGTCACCACCTCGGCCGGGCGCACCCTCCACTACGACGCCCTCGTGCTCGCCACCGGCTCCTACCCCTTCGTGCCGCCGGTGCCCGGCCACGATGCCGACGGCTGCCACGTCTACCGGACCCTCGACGACGTCGCCGCGATCAAGGCGGAGGCCGCTCGGGCGCGGACCGGCGCGGTGGTCGGCGGCGGACTGCTCGGCCTGGAGGCGGCCGGCGCGCTGCGCGCGCTGGGAGTGCGCACACACGTCGTGGAGTTCGCCCCGCGGCTGATGGCGCTCCAGATCGACGACGCCGGCGGACACCTGCTGCGCCGCAAGATCGAGGAGCTGGGCGTCACCGTCCACACCGGCGCCGGCACCGAGGCGATCACCGCGGGACCCGACGGCCGGGTGCGCTCGATGACCCTGTCCGACGGCACCGAGCTCGACGTCGACCTGGTCGTCTTCTCCGCCGGAGTGCGCCCCCGCGACCAGCTCGCGCGCGCGTGCGGCCTGCCCGTCGGCGCCCGCGGCGGCATCGTCGTGGACGCCGCCTGCCGCACCGAGGACCCGCACATCCTCGCCATCGGCGAATGCGCCCAGGCCGTCGACGGCAGGGTCTACGGACTGGTCGCCCCGGGCTACGCCATGGCCGAGGCCGCGGCCCGCCAACTCCTCGAACGAGAAGGTGAGTTCACCGGAGGCGACACCTCGACCAAGCTCAAGCTGCTCGGCGTCGACGTCGCCAGCTTCGGCGACGCGCACGGCACCACCGACGGCGCCCTCGACGTGGTGTACGCCAACAGCCGCGCCGGGGTCTACAAGAAGCTGGTCGTCGGCGCCGACGGCCGGCTCCTCGGTGGCGTCCTCGTCGGCGACACCGACGACTACGCCACCCTGCGCCCGCTGCTCGCCGGCGCCCCGCTCGCCGTACCGCCCGAACGCCTGCTGCTGCCCGCCCTGGCCGGCGCGGGGGGCCCGGCACCGCTGCCGGACGAGGCGATCGTCTGCTCCTGCCACAACGTCAGCAAGGCCGCCGTCCGCCAAGCGGTCGCCGACGGCAACACCTCGGTACCCCAGGTGAAGAAGTGCACCAAGGCCGGTACCGGCTGCGGCAGTTGCGAGAAACTGCTCGGCACCATCGTCTCCGACGAGCTGGCCGCCCGGGGCGTCGCCACCGACCGCGGTCTGTGCGAGCACTTCACCCACACCCGCGCCGAGCTGTACGAGATCATCCGGGTCAAGGGGATCACCGATTTCTCCCGGCTGATCGACGAGCACGGCCGCGGCGAGGGCTGCCAGATCTGCAAGCCGGCGGTCGCCTCGATCCTCGCCGGCCTGGCGAACGGCCACATCCTCGACGGCGAGCAGGCCGCGCTCCAGGACACCAACGACCACTTCCTCGCCAACATCCAGCGCGGCGGCTCGTATTCGGTGGTGCCGCGCATCCCCGGCGGCGAGGTCACCCCCGAAGGGCTGATCACCATCGGCGAGATCGCCCGCGACTTCGGCCTCTACACGAAGATCACCGGAGGGCAGCGCATCGACATGTTCGGCGCCCGCGTCGACGACCTGCCGCGTATCTGGCGCCGCCTGGTCGACGCCGGCTTCGAGTCCGGCCACGCCTACGGCAAGGCGCTGCGCACCGTGAAGTCGTGCGTGGGGGAGACCTGGTGCCGTTACGGCGTGCAGGACTCGGTCGGCCTCGCCGTCGAACTGGAGCTGCGCTACCGCGGCCTGCGCTCCCCGCACAAGATCAAGGCGGCGGTCTCCGGCTGCGCCCGCGAGTGCGCCGAGGCGCAGAGCAAGGACTTCGGGGTGATCGCCACCGCCGAGGGCTGGAATCTCTACGTCGGCGGCAACGGCGGCACGAGCCCGCGCCATGCCGACCTGCTCGCCGCCGACCTGGACCGCCCCACGCTGATCCGCACCATCGACCGCTTCCTGATGTTCTACATCCGCACCGCCGACCGGCTGGAGCGCACCGCCCCCTGGGTGGCGCGGCTCGACGGTGGCCTGGACCGGCTGCGCGACGTCATCATGAACGACTCCCTCGGCATCTGTGCCGACCTGGACGAACTGATGCAGCGTCACATAGCGGCCTACGAGGACGAATGGGCCGCCACCCTCGCCGACCCCGACCGGCTGCGGCGCTTCGTCTCGTTCGTCAACGCCCCCGGTGTCCCCGACCCCGCCGTGCGCTTCACCCCCGAGCGCGGCCAGATCCGCCCGGTCCGCGTCGCCGGTCCGCGGCTGGAGGTGCGCGCATGATGCCCGCCGACCAGATCCGAGTCGCCCACGAGATCCAGCTCGACCACGAGGGCGCATGGCACACCGTCTGCCGTTACGGCGATCTGCTGCCCGGCCGCGGCGTGGCCGTACTCCTGCGCGGCGAGCAGGTCGCGCTCTTCCGGGACCGCGCGGGCGAGGTCTACGCCGTCCAGAACTACGACCCCTTCGGCGGCGCCTACGTCCTCTCCCGCGGTCTCACCGGCAGCCGCGGTGATGTGCCGGTGGTCTTCTCGCCCATGTACAAGCAGGCCTTCGACCTGCGCACCGGGGTGTGCCTGGACGAGGAGACCGCCCCGGACGGCACCCCGGCGCGGCTGCTGGTCTGGCCGGTGCGGATCGCCCCGCCCGCCGCCGGCTGAGCCCCCACACCCGCACGGCCCCACCCTTCACCGTCCCCGCGGGAGTCCACCATGCCCTCGTCCCCCTCGTCCCCCTCGTCCCCCTCGTCCCCCTCGTCCTCTTCGTTCGGCGTCGCGTTCCGCCGACTCGGTGCGCTGGCCTCCGTCCGTGGCCGGTACCGCGTCCTGCACCTGACCACGCTGGCGTTCTTCCTCAGCTTCCTCGTCTGGTTCGACATGGCGCCGTTCGCCCAGCAAATCGGCGATGAACTCCATCTGACCAAGGGGCAGTTGCTCACCCTCTCGCTGTGCAACCTGGCGCTGACCGTGCCCGCGCGGATCGGCGTGGGAATGCTCCTGGACCGCTTCGGCCCACGCCGGGTGTACGCGTCGATCCTGATCTTCGCGGCCGTCCCCAACACGCTCTTCGCGACCGCGTCGAGCTTCCCGGCCCTGGTCCTCAGCCGTCTGCTGCTCGGCGTCGTCGGCGCCGGGTTCGTGGTCGGCATCCGCATGGTCGCCGAATGGTTCGGCCGCGAGGAGATCGGCACGGCCGAGGGCTTCTACGGGGGCTGGGGCAACTTCGGCTCGGCCGCGGCCTCCCTCGTCCTGCCCGGTCTCTCCGTGCTGCTCGCCGGGCACGCCGGCGGCTGGCGCTGGGGCATCGGCCTCGTCGGCGCGCTGTCCGCGCTCTACGGCGTCGTCTACCTCTTCGCCGTGCGCGACACCCCCGAGGGCTCCGCCTACCAGCGGCCGCGCCGGCAGGGCGCCCTGGAGGTCACCAGCCGCGGGGCGGTGTTCGGACTGCTGGCGGTGCAGCTTCCGCCGATCGCCGTCCTCGGCCTCGTCGCCTACCGCATCCACGGTGCCGGAGTGCTCCCCGAGTCCGGCTTCGTCGCCGTCCTCGTCGTGCTGGTGGCCGGCTACGCGGTACAGGCGGTGCGCACCCTGTCGGTGAACCGCCCGGCGCTCGCCGACGCCCACCCGCCGGCCGATCGCTACCCCTTCCGGCTGGTGGCGCTGCTGTCACTGGCGTACTTCGTGACGTTCGGCACCGAGCTGACGGTGGTCTCCCTGCTCCCCACCTACTTCGCCGACACCTTCGGCCTCGGCGTCGCGGCCGCGGCGGCCGCGGGCAGCGCCTTCGCCTGCACCAACCTGATCACGCGTCCCGCCGGCGGGCTGCTGTCCGACGCGCTTCCCCAGCGGCGGACGGCCCTGCGGATCCTGCTCGTCGGCGCCGTCGTCGTCTTCCTCGTCCTGTCCCGGATGACCAGCGGCTGGGGGATGTGGGCGGGTGTCGCGCTGGTCGCGCTGGCGTCGGTCTTCATCCAGGGGGGCAACGGCGCGGTCTATGCGATGGTCCCGCTGGTCAACCGCCGCTCCGGCGGCCAGATCGCCGGCCTGGCGGGTGCGTACGGCAACGTCGGCGGACTCGTGTTCACGTCGGTCCTCGTCCTCGACGGCGGCGACGTACCCCTCCTGTTCCTCGTCATCGCGCTGTGCGCGGCGACGATGGCCCTGCTGACCGTGTGGCTGCCGGAACCGCAGGGAACCACGGGCACGACCCCGCCCGCCACGCCGTCACCGCGGTCGTCCCCCGTCGCCACGCGCACCTGAACCCGCACGGCGCGAGCGGCCGGCACTCCCTTCGACGAGTGTCGGCCGCCCGGCCTTGCCCCGGCACCACCAGGAGACGCGTACCACCCCGCAGAGGCCACCCGTGATCACACCGACCCCGCATCCGCCCGGCCCCGCACACATCCGTCGTCCTCCCCGCGGGACCCACCGCGCGGACGCGACGGACCGGGACGCCGCCACCCGCGGATCGCCGGGCGGATCACGCCGCGGCGGTTCCCGGGTCGTGTCGCCTGCCTGACCTGTCCGGCGTGCCCGGCCCGACCGACGGGCCATACCGCCCCGACTGACGGGCGATACCGCCCCGCCCCGCCCCGGCCGGCCGGCCGACTGGCCGGACGGCCGGCGCCGTCCGCGTCCCCGTCCTCCGTCACCGGTCCCCCTCGCCCCGCCTCCCCGGCCCACCGCGTGTCCGCCCCGGGCTCCGGCCCTCCCGGCCCACCGCGGCGACGCGATGAACCGGGACGGTGTCACCCGCGGAACGCCGGGCCGATCACACCGCAGCGGCCCGGCGGCTCAGCGGCCGTGGCCTCCGTGTGCCGCCTCGATCTGCTTCCAGGACTTCGGCAGAGGCGCCGTCGAACCCGCCGCCGCGAAGGACCGCGCCGCGCCCGCCCCCGGCTTCGTCGGCTCGTACAGCCACGTGTCGAAGAGCCCCGCGAGCGGTTTGCCGGAGATCTTCTCGGCGTACCTCTCGAAGTCGGCCACGGAGGCGTTGCCGTAGGCGTGCGCCTTCGGCCAGCCCTTCAGGATGCGGAAGAAGGCGTCGTCGCCGACCTCGTCGCGCAGCGCCTGGAGCGCGGCCGCGCCCCGGTCGTAGACGGCGTCGTCGAACTGGTCGTCCGGCCCGGGATCGCCGGGCTTGACGGTCCAGAAGGGGTCGTCGGCCGGGTGCGAGGAGTACACGTGGTCGGCGAGCTGCTGCGCCGTGCCCTCGCCCTCGTGCTCGGACCACAGCCACTGCGCGTACGTCGCGAAGCCCTCGTTGAGCCAGATGTCCTTCCAGCCCTTCAGCGAGACGTCGTCGCCGTACCACTGGTGGGCCAGCTCGTGCACGACCAAGGAGGTGTTGGAGCCCTTCGCGAACTGCTTGGGGCTGTAGTAGACGCGGGTCTGGGTCTCCAGCGCGTACCTGGTGGTCGTGTTCGGGACGTAACCGCCCGCCGTGGCGAACGGATACGGCCCGAAGTAGTCGCTGAGCCAGTCGACGATCTCGCCGGTGCGCTCCACGCTCGCCCGCGCGGCCCCGTCGTTGGCACCCAGGTCCTTGCTGTAGGCGTTGATCACCGGCACCCCGCGCTCCGAGCGGCTCGTGGTGATGTCGAACTTCCCGATCGCGAGAGTGGCCAGATAGGTCGCCTGCGGCCGGTCCTGCCGCCAGGAGTAGCGGGTCCAGCCCCGCTTCGAATCGGCGGACTGCAACGTGCCGTTGGAGACCGCCTGGGTGCCGTCCGGCACGGCCACCGAGACGTCGTACGTCGCCTTGTCGCTCGGGTGGTCGTTGCTCGGGAACCACCACCACGCCGACTCGGGCTCGTCCGCCGCGACCGCGCCGTCCGGCGTGCGGTGCCAGGTGGTGAAGCCGTAGGCGCTCTTCGTGGACGGCACCCCGCGGTAGCGGACCACGACCGTGAGCGGCGTGCCCTTCGGCAGCGGCCTCTTCGGCGTGACCACCAGCTCGTGCTGCTCGGCACGGTCGAAGGAGGCCCTGGCGCCGTTGACCCGCACCTCGCTCACGTCCAGCAGGAAGTCCAGGTCGAAACTGGACAGGTCCTGCGTGGTGCGCGCCTGGATCGTCGCGGTGCCCTGCAACTCGTCCGTCGTCGGCTGGTAGCGCAGCCGCAGGTCGTAGTGCGAGACGTCGTAGCCGCCGTTGCCGTAGTACGGGTAGTAGGGGTCGCCGATGCCCGGCGCGCCGGGGGAGTAGCTCGCGGCCGATGCCGGGATCGCCAGCAGGAGGGAGGCCGCCGCCAGTGCGCCCGGCGCGATGATTCTGCGGTGCACGTCAGCTCCAAGTCGTCGGGACTGCGGGTCCGTTCGTAAGACCTCGGCGTGAAGGACGCGTTCGGAGTACTCCGCGCGGAGATCTCTGTCCGGAGCCTATTCACGCCCGGTGCCCTGTGCGCTGTCCATGCCCCCCGCTGCCACACGATCGCCATTCGGCCGCAATGAGCCACCCGGGTGCCGCAACGCGCTCTTCTGCACGGGAGTTGACGGGAGTACCGTCCGCGCATGCCGAAGAGCACACCTGTCCGGGCGCCGCTGCGCACGCGCCGCACCCTCTGGCGAGCGCTCGCCACGGCGGCCGTCGCCGCCCTGCTGGCCGCCTTCCTCACCCCGGCCGCCGCCGAGGCCGCGCCGCCCCGGGAAAGCCGGCCGGTCTACTCCTACGCCCACGCCGTCCGCGAGTCCGTGTGGGTGGACACCGGCCTGGACGAGGACGGCGACGGCACGTCCGACCGCGTGGCCGCCGACATCGTCCGCCCCGCCGAACCGGCCCGCGAGGGCCGCAAGGTGCCGGTCGTCATGGACGCCAGCCCGTACTACTCCTGCTGCGGGCGCGGCAACGAGAGCCAGGTCAAGACGTACGACGCGAGCGGCCATGTCGTCGGGATGCCGCTGTTCTACGACAACTACTTCGTGCCCCGCGGCTACGCCTTCGTCGGCGTCGATCTCGCCGGCACCAACCGCTCCGACGGCTGCGTCGACGTCGGCGGCCGCTCCGACATCCAGTCCGCGAAGGCCGTGATCGACTGGCTCAACGGCCGCGCCAGGGCGTACACGAGCCGCACCGGCACCCGGACCGTCAAGGCCACGTGGACCAACGGCAGGACCGGCATGATCGGCAAGAGCTGGGACGGCACCATCGCCAACGGCGTCGCCGCCACCGGCGTGAGGGGCCTGAAGACCATCGTGCCGATCAGCGCCATCTCCTCCTGGTACGACTACTACTTCGCCCAGGGCGCCCCGCTCTACGACGGCGGTCCCGCGGACCTCGCCGGTTACGTCGAGAGCGACGCGGCCCGCGCCCACTGCGCGGCCGAGCAGAAGAAACTCGCCGACGGCAGTCCGCGCAGCGGCGACCGGACCCCGCTGTGGACCGAGCGGGACTACGTCAAGGACGCGGCCGAGGTGCGCGCCAGTGTGTTCGTGGCCCAGGGCATGCAGGATCTCAACGTCCGCACCAAGCACTTCGGCCAGTGGTGGGACGCGCTCGCGAAGAACGGTGTCGAGCGCAAGCTGTGGCTGTCCCAGACCGGCCACGTCGACCCCTTCGACTACCGGCGCGGCGTCTGGGTCGACACCCTGCACCGCTGGTTCGACCATGAACTCCTCGGCTACGACAACGGCATCGACCGCGAGCCGACCGCCGACATCGAGCGCCACCCCGACCAGTGGGTCACCTCCGCCACCTGGCCGCCCACCGGCACCCGTGCCACCACCCTCCACCCGGCCCCCGGCACCGCGCCCGGCCTCGGCACCCTCGGCCCGCGCCCGGCCGGCGGCACCGAGACCTTCACCGACGACCCGAAGCTCGGCGAGACCGACTGGGCGGCGCACCTGACCACCTCCACCCCGGAGAAGACCGGCTTCCTCACCGCACCGCTCACCCACGACCTGCGCGTGTCCGGCATGTCCCAGGTGACGGTCACCGCCACCCCGACCACCACCTCGGCCCACCTCTCCGCCGTCCTGGTCGACGTCGGCCCGGACACCATCCGCGACTACGCCGACGCCGCCGAGGGCATCACCACGCTGAAGAACCGCACCTGCTGGGGCGCGAGCACGGCCGGCGACAGTGCCTGCTACCTGGAGACCGCCGCGAAGACCGCCGACGTCGACTACACGGTCCTCAGCCGCGGCTGGGCCGACCTCGGCCACTACGCCTCCCTCACCAAGGGCGTCCCGCTCACCCCGGGCAGGTCCTACACCATGACCCTCACCCTGGCCGCCACCGACCACGTCGTCCCCCGGGGCCACCGCCTCGCCCTGATCATCGCGGGCACGGACCGGGGCCTGATCGACCCCCCGTCCACGAAGCCGACGGTGGCGGTCGAACTGGCGGGCACCTCGGTCCGGTTGCCCCTGGTGGGCGGGGCGCGGGCGTTCACCCGCGCGACGACGGGCACGCCGACGACTCCCGCCCCGACCCACCTGAAGGGCGTGCGCGCCCCGCGTACGGCCGGCCACATTCCGGGTGACTGACAACCGGCCTTCGCGCGGTTCCCCGAGGCGCGGGGAGCCGCGCGACCGGCCCGCGGGGACCCGGGGTCCTACGGCGGCAGCACGCGTCCCGAACGCTTACCCGCTCGTCCCCGGAACCAGCCCGGCCGCCTCCCGGGCGCATCCCCAGGCCACCGTCACACCGGCACCGCCGTGGCCGTACGAGTGCACCACCGTTCGCCCGCCGGGCAGCGGCTGCCGCTCCAGCCGCACCACGTCCCGGTACGGCCGCAAGCCCACCTTGTGCCCCAGCACCCGCGCCCCCGCGATCTCCGGCCGCACCCGCGCGCACCGGGCGATGATCTCCTCGGCCGTGGCGGGATCCGGCTCCAGGGACCAGTCGCCCTCCTGCGCCGTCCCGCCGAGGACCAACCCGTACGGCTGCGGGATGAAATACGCGGCGACCGGCGACGAATGGTCCACGGACGTGTAGTATGTGCCGATCCCGGGATTCTCCACCAGCACCAGCTGCCCCCGCACCGGCCGCAGGGTGGTGTCCCCGGTCAGCGAACGCGCCCCGAGCCCCGCGCAGTTGACCACCGCATCGGCGGGCACGTCGGCGAGATCCGCCACCTCGCGCAGCGACACCGTGCCGCCGGCCTTCACGAGCCGCTCCCGCAGCCACGCCAGATGCGTCGGCATGTCGATCACCGGCAGCCGCGCCGCCACGCCGTCCGGCACGGCCCGCAGCCCCGGCACCCGGGCCGCCCAGCCGCCCAGCTCGTCGAGCCGCGCCCCCTGGTGGACGCCGTCGACAAGGCGTACGCCCGTCTCCTCGGGCCGCTTTGCCAGCTCCTCGTACACGGCGAGGGTTTCCAGCGCCCAGTCGCCGACGAGCCGCTCCGGTTCGATGCGGTACGGCCACCACAGGCCGCCGGCGACCGCCGACGTGGTCCGCTCGGCGGGCTCGCGCGTCCACACCTGGACCCGCCGCCCGGCCTCGGCCAGCACCACGGCCGTGGTGAGCCCGACGACCCCGCCGCCGACCACGATCACTTCGTCATCCGTCTCACGGTTCACGCTGTTCATGCTGTGCACGCTGTTCACATGCGGACCATAGGCCCTGTCCAGCGGCGGGCGCACTAGGATCGTCATCCTGATGACTGCCACCCTCGTCGCCAAGAACCTCGCCGCCGGGCACGGCGACCGCTCGCTCTTCGCCGGGCTCGACCTCGTCGTGGCGCCCGGCGACGTGATCGGGCTGGTCGGCGCCAACGGCGCGGGCAAGTCCACGCTGCTGCGGATGCTCGCCGGACTCGTCGCGCCCGAGCAGGGCGAGCTGCGCCTGTCCCCGCCCGCCGCGACGGTCGGCCATCTGCCGCAGGAGCCCGAGCGCCGGCCGGGGGAGACCGTGCGGGAGTTCCTGGCCCGGCGCACCGGCGTCGCCGAGGCGCAGCGGCTCATGGACGAGGCGACACAGGCGCTGGTCGACGGCGCGCCCGGCGCGGACGACGCCTACGCGGTGAGCCTGGAGCGCTGGCTCGGCCTCGGCGGCGCCGATCTGGACGAGCGAGCGGAGGAGGTCGCCGACTCCCTCGGCCTCGCCGTGGGTCTGGACCAGCCGATGACCTCCCTCTCCGGCGGCCAGGCGGCCCGCGCGGGCCTCGCCTCCCTGCTGCTCTCCCGCTACGACGTCTTCCTCCTGGACGAGCCCACCAACGACCTCGACCTCGACGGTCTGGAGCGCCTGGAGCGGTTCGTCACCGGGCTGCGCGCCGGCACCGTCGTCGTCAGCCACGACCGCGAGTTCCTCACCCGCACCGTCACCAAGGTCCTCGAACTCGACCTGGCACAGCGGCAGATCAACCTCTACGGCGGCGGCTACGAGGCCTACCTGGAGGAGCGCGAGACGGGCCGGCGGCACGCCCGCGAGGAGTACGAGGAGTTCGCCGACAAGAAGGCGGCCCTCCAGGACCGGGCGCAGATGCAGCGGTCCTGGATGGACAAGGGCGTCAAGAACGCCCGGCGCAAGGCGGGCAACGACAACGACAAGATCGGCCGCAAGTTCCGCAGCGAGGCCAGTGAGAAGCAGGCCGCCAAGGCCCGGCAGACCCAGCGGATGATCGAGCGCCTGGAGGTGGTCGAGGAGCCGCGCAAGGAGTGGGAGCTGCGCATGGAGATCGCGGCCGCCCCGCGCTCGGGCGCCGTGGTGGCCACGCTGCGGGACGCCGAGATCCGGCGCGGGGACTTCACCTTCGGGCCGGTGAGCCTCCAGATCGACTGGGCCGACCGGATCGCGGTCACCGGGGCCAACGGCGCCGGCAAGTCGACCCTGCTGGCCGCCCTGCTCGGCCGCGTCCCGCTGGACGCGGGGCACGCGGCCCTCGGCTCGGGCGTGCTGGTCGGCGAGGTCGACCAGGCCCGGGGCCTGTTCCACGGACCCGAGGCCCTGCTCGACGCCTTCTGCGCGGCCGTCCCCGACACCGAACCGGTGGAGGTCCGCACCCTCCTCGCCAAGTTCGGCCTGAGGTCGGACCATGTGCTGCGCCCGGCCGCGACCCTCTCCCCGGGCGAACGCACCCGGGCCGCCCTCGCCCTGCTCCAGGGCCGGGGCGTCAACCTCCTCGTCCTGGACGAGCCGACGAACCACCTCGACCTGCCCGCCATCGAGCAGCTGGAGTCCGCCCTGGACGCCTACACGGGCACCCTCCTGCTGGTCACCCACGACCGCCGCATGCTGGACGCGGTCCGGGTGACCCGGCGCTGGGAGGTCGCGGCGGGCAAGGTGACCGAGCGCTGAGGCGCCGGGCCCCGGGGAGTCCCCGCTCCCCGGGGCCCGGCGCGTGACGGAAGGTCAGGAGGGCAGCACCTTCCAGGAGCCGGTGCCGGTGCCGCGGTCGCTGTACGGGCTGGTGGACACCCTGTACTTGGCGCCGCCGCCCTGGTGGGAGACGCCGTTGGTGTCGAGGAAACCGCCGTTGGCGGAGCCGTAGTCGTTGAGCAGATGCACGATGTCGTCGGTGCGGATGTGGCCGTCGTTCGGCGAGGACCGCACGCCGAAGATGTGCCACTTGCCGGTGCCCGGACCGCGGTCCTTGGTCGTGGTGGCGGAGACCTTGTACTTGGCGCCCGCCTGGTCGGAGACGCCGTTGGTGTCGAGGTAGGTGTGGTGGCTGCCGTACTGGTTGATGAGGTAGACGACGTCACCGCTGAGCACACGGGAGCCGGCGGCCTTCCCGGTGGCGGAGACGACCCGCCACTCCGAGGTGGCCGGACCGCGGCTGTTGGGCCGGTTGTTGGTGCTCACGTCGTAGGTGGCGCCCGGCTGGCCGGAGACGCCGTTGGTGTCGAGGTAGCCGCCGTCGCCGCCGTACTGGTTCTGGAGCAGGATGATGCTGCCGTACGTCAGCTCACCTCGGGCCGCGGCGCCGGTGGCCGCCGTCGGAGCGGCGAACGAGGCCGCCGCGGCGGCGAGTGCCGCGGCGGTCGTGCAGGCCGCCAGGCGCTGCTTCGTGGTGCGGAACACAGAGTCCTCCCCATCGTTTCGCGTGCACCGTCACGTGCACGGAAGCGAGTGTGGAAGGAGCGGATAGGCGCTGTGTCCGCTTCGTGTATTTCCTCGGGCTAAACCCATCGATACGGGGAAAAGTCTGTTTCTTTCGATGCTCACTGGGGCGCGGGACGCGCAAGGGCCGGAGCCACGGGGGCTCCGGCCCTTCATCCGGAACGGGTCTGCTCGCGCGCGGGTCAGCGCTGCTTCGGGTTCAGCAGGCCCGCGCGGCGCAGCGCGTCCGCCATGGCGCTGTTGGCCGGAGCCGGCGCCTGCCGTCCGCCCCGGTCGCCCCCACCGCGGCCCTGCCGCTGGCCACCCTGTCCCTGGCCGCCCTGGCGCTGGCCCTGTCCCTGGCCGCCCTGCCGTTGCTGGGGCGGCCGGGCGCCGCCGCGCTGGCGCTTGCCGCCGGGCTGCGCCTCCGGGGCCGCCTCGTCGTCCAGGCGCAGGGTCAGGCCGATCCGCTTGCGCGGGATGTCCACGTCCAGGACCTTCACCTTGACGATGTCACCCGGCTTCACCACGTCCCGCGGGTCCTTGACGAACGTCTTGGACATCGCCGACACATGCACCAGGCCGTCCTGGTGGACGCCGATGTCCACGAACGCGCCGAAGGCCGCCACGTTCGTCACCACGCCCTCCAGGACCATCCCGGCGGACAGGTCGGAGATCTTCTCCACGCCCTCCTTGAAGGTGGCCGTCCTGAAGGCCGGACGCGGGTCGCGGCCCGGCTTCTCCAGCTCCTTGAGGATGTCCGAGACGGTCGGCAGACCGAAGGTGTCGTCCACGAAGTCGGCCGGCCGCAGCGAGCGCAGCACGCCCGTGTTGCCGATGAGGGAGGCCACCTCCTGGCCCGTGGTCTTCACCATCCGCCGCACCACCGGGTAGGACTCCGGGTGCACGCTGGAGGCGTCCAGCGGGTCGGCGCCGTCGCGGATGCGCAGGAAGCCCGCGCACTGCTCGTACGCCTTCGGGCCGAGCCGCGCCACCTTCTTCAGCTCCGAACGGGAGGTGAAGGGGCCGTTGGCGTCCCGGTGCGCCACGATGTTCTCCGCGAGCCCGGCCGAGACACCCGACACGCGGGCCAGCAGCGGCACGGACGCGGTGTTGACGTCCACGCCCACGCCGTTCACACAGTCCTCGACCACCGCGTCCAGCGAGCGGGACAGCTTCACCTCGGACAGGTCGTGCTGGTACTGGCCGACGCCGATGGACTTCGGGTCGATCTTCACCAGCTCGGCCAGCGGGTCCTGAAGCCGCCGGGCGATGGAGACCGCGCCGCGCAACGACACGTCCATGTCCGGCAGTTCCCGGGAGGCGTACGCCGACGCCGAGTACACCGAGGCGCCGGCCTCCGAGACCATCACCTTGGTGAGCTTCAACTCCGGGTGTTTGGCGATGAGTTCGGCCGCGAGCTTGTCGGTCTCGCGGGACGCGGTGCCATTGCCGATCGCGACCAGCTCGACCGCGTGCTCCTTCGCGAGCCGCGCCAGCTTGGCGAGCGCCTCGTCCCACTTGTTGGCCGGGACGTGCGGGTAGATCACGTCCGTGGCGACGACCTTGCCGGTGGCGTCGACCACGGCGACCTTCACCCCCGTGCGGAAACCGGGGTCCAGGCCCAGGGTGGCGCGGGTGCCGGCCGGGGCGGCGAGCAGCAGGTCGCGCAGGTTGGCCGCGAACACGTTCACCGCCTCGTCCTCGGCGGCCGTCCGCAGCCGCAGCCGCAGGTCGATGCCGAGGTGCACCAGGATGCGGGTGCGCCAGGCCCAGCGGACGGTGTCCGTCAGCCACTTGTCGGCGGGGCGGCCGCGCTCGGCGATGCCGAAGCGGTGCGCGACGATGCCCTCGTACGACGACGGACCCGACGGGGAGTCGGCGGGCTCCTCCGGCTCCAGGACGAGATCGAGCACCTCCTCCTTCTCGCCGCGCAGCATCGCCAGGACGCGGTGCGAGGGCAGCTCGGTGAACGGCTCGGCGAAGTCGAAGTAGTCGGCGAACTTGGCGCCCGCCTCCTCCTTGCCCTCCCGGACCTTCGCGGCGAGGCGCCCGCGCACCCACATGCGTTCGCGCAGCTCGCCGATCAGGTCGGCGTCCTCGGAGAACCGCTCGGTGAGGATCGCCCGCGCGCCCTCCAGGGCGGCCCCGGGATCGGCGACGCCCTTGTCCGGGTCCACGAACGCGGCGGCCGCCGACAGCGGTTCCACCGTCGGGTCGCCCAGCAGGCCCTCGGCCAGCGGCTCCAGGCCGGCCTCGCGCGCGATCTGCGCCTTGGTGCGCCGCTTGGGCTTGTACGGGAGGTAGATGTCCTCCAGGCGCGCCTTGGTCTCGGCGCCGCGGATCCGGGCCTCCAGCTCCTCGGTGAGCTTGCCCTGCTCGCGCACCGACTCCAGGATCGCGGTCCGCCGCTCCTCCAGCTCCCGCAGATAGCGCAGCCGCTCCTCGATCGTGCGCAGTTGCGCGTCGTCGAGCATCTCGGTCGCTTCCTTGCGGTAGCGGGCGATGAAGGGCACGGTCGAACCGCCGTCGAGCAGTTCCACCGCGGCCGTCACCTGCCGCTCCCGTACGCCGAGTTCCTCGGCGATCCTGCCTTCGATGGATCCTGCTTCGATGGACCCGGGTGTCGTCACGATCCCGTACCGCCTTCTCCACTGAGGTTGCGCGGCAATTGTGGCAGGTGACACCGACAACCGGGGATCAGGGCGACACGTGGCGCCCCGCGATCCGACGCGTCTCGGCCCGGCCCCCACCCGGGCCGGCCGATGCCCCCACCCGGCCCGGCCGACGCCCCCCCGGGAGGCCGGGCGGGCACCCGGCACAGCCGCCGCCCCACCCGCCGCCCGCACCGCACCCGTGCGGCCATGGCAGAAAAGGTGGGAAACGCGTCATTGCGGCCATCCGCCCGTGCCCGAAGAATCGACGGCATGACGCAGCGCACACTCCTCTTCGTCGTCTTCGACGGGGTCCAGAGCCTGGACGTCACCGGGCCCCTCGAAGTGTTCACCGGTGCCGAGCGGCACACGCCCGGCACCTACCGGATCCGCACGGCGTCCCTGGACGGCGGCCCGGTGCGGACGACCAGCGGACTGACGCTCGTCCCCGACGAGGCGCTCACCGCGGCGGAGGAGCCGCACACCCTGCTGGTCCCCGGCGGTGAGGGCACCCGCGATCCCGACCCGCGGCTGGTCGGCTGGCTGCGCGCCCACGGCCCGCGCCCCGCCCGTCTGGTCTCGGTCTGCACCGGCGCCTTCCTGCTCGCCGCCGCGGGACTGCTCGACGGCCGCCGGGCCACCACGCACTGGGCCTACTGCGACCGGCTCGCGCGCGAGCGTCCGGCCGTCCACGTGGAGCCCGAACCCATCTACGTCCGCGACGGCCGCGTCGCCACCTCGGCGGGCGTGACCGCGGGCATCGACCTCGCGCTCGCCCTGGTGGAGGAGGACCTGGACCGGGACGTCGCCCTCTCCCTGGCCCGGCACCTCGTGGTCTTCCTGCGCCGGCCCGGCAACCAGGCCCAGTTCAGCGCCCAGCTGGCCGCCCAGACCGCCCTGCGCGAGCCGCTGCGGGACGTACAGCGGTGGATCAGCGAGCACCCGGACACCGATCTCGGCGTCGACGCCCTGGCCGCCCGCGCCGCGCTGTCCCCGCGCCACTTCGCCCGCGCCTTCCGCGCCGAGACCGGCATGACACCGGGTCGCTACGTCGACCGGGTCCGTCTGGAACACGCCCGCCGGCTGCTGGAGGACACCCCCGGCGGCATCGAGGAGATCTCCCGGGCCAGCGGCTACGGCACCCCCGAGGCCATGCGCCGGGCGTTCCTCAAGGCGTTCGGCACCGCGCCGGCCGAGTACCGGCGCCGGTTCCGCCCCGCCGCCGTCGACTGAGCACCGTCGCCGTCACCCGAAAGGACACACCGTGCAGATCGCCGTGGTCGTCTACGACCGCTTCACCGCCCTCGACGCCGTGGGCCCCTACGAGATCCTCAGCCGCGTCCCGGACGCGCGCCTCACCTTCGTCGCCGAGCAGGCCGGACCCGTCCGCAGTGACACCGGCTTCCTCGCCCTCACCGCGGACCGGGCCCTGCACGAGGTGCCCGCCCCGGACGTCGTCGTCGTCTCCGGTGGCCCCGGCACCCTGACCCAGCTGGAGAACCCGGCCCTGCTGGAGTGGCTGCGCGCCGCCGACGCGACGAGCACCTGGACGACCTCGGTGTGCTCGGGCTCGCTGCTGCTCGCCGCCGCGGGGCTGCTCGCCGGCCGCCGCGCCACCAGCCACTGGACCGCGCTGCCGATGCTTGAGAAGTACGGCGCCCGGCCCACCGGCGAGCGGGTGGTGACCGAGGGCAAGTACGTCACCGCGGCCGGGGTCTCCTCCGGCATCGACATGGCCCTCACCCTGGTCGGCCGGATCGCGGGCGACGAACACGCCCAGGCCGTCCAGCTGTTGACCGAGTACGACCCGCAGCCGCCCTATGACGCCGGGTCCCCGCGGAAGGCGCCCGCCCACCTCGTCGAGGAGCTGCGGACGGGCGGCCGCTTCAGCCTGACGTAGCCGCGCCCCACCCGCTCGCCGAGGCCGCCGCGGCGCACGGGGGGACCGCGCGTGCCGTCGGACGGCCGTACCCGCGGCGGGGCCGGGCAGGACGTGCCCTGCCCGGCCCCGGCGAGTCCCGATGCCGACGGCGACTCGTGGATCAGTGCCAGCGGTGGCCGCGGCGGTCGTCGTGGTCGCCGAGGCGGCCGTCCCAGTCGTGCCAGTGGCCGTAGCGCCGGCCGTCGTGGCGGTGGTCGCGGTCGTACCGGTGGTCGCGGTCGTACCTGTGGTCACGGCCCCAGCGGTCGCCGGGGCGGGGGAAGTGCCGCGCGTCGTCGGCCGAGAGCGCCTGGTGCGGGCGGGCGACGGGCTGTCCCGCGGCGGCGGCCGGGAGGGCGGCCGCGCCCACGACGGCGGCGGCCAGGACACCGGCGGCGGTCAGTCTGCGGACAGAGGCAAGAACGGACACGAGGTCCCCTTTCGCAAGGGTGTGGTGCGCGTGGCGACCGGTCGGCCGCACGCCCACACCCTGCGACCCACGCCCCGGCCGACACGGGGGACGCGCGACGTCATTACGGATATAAGAGACTTTGTAACAGTCGCCTGTAGCAACCATTTATGCTCTGAATGCGCCCTCTTCCTGCACTTTCGCGCCCCTGCGCGCCCCCGCGCTCACCCGAAAGTGAGTAACAGGCCGTGCGCCGCCCGGACGGCCCGCCGGGTTCCCGGCGGCCGAGGTCCGCTCAGCGGTCGAGCGCCGGAAGGCGTGCGAGTCCGGTCTCCTCGAAAATCCGGTCCACCGTCTCCGCCAGCCCGCTCCCGGCCCCGATGACCGTCTCCACCCCGCCGGGCAGCAGGTCGCGCGCCCGGTACCACTCCCGCAGCCGCTCCTCGCCGACCTCGTCGGCGATGGGCTTCGTCGCATGCCGGGCCAGGGTCTCCGTGAAGGGCACGTCCAGGTAGTAGCCGTACGTCGGCCCGCGGTGGTCCGCGCGCAGCCGCGCGAGCATCGCCCCGTAGCGGTCGGCGTACAGGATGCCCTCGACGACGACGTGGTACCCGGCGTCCAGCGCGTAACGGGCGGTCAGCTCGATCAGCCCGATGTTCGCCGCCCCCGGCCGGTCCCGCTCCCGCAGCACGGTCCGGCGCAGGTTGTCCTGCCCGACCAGCGCGAGGCCCCGTCCGAACCGCTCCCGCAGCCCGGCCGCGACCGACGACTTGCCCGAGGCGCTGTTGCCGCGCAGCACGATCAGCCGCGTCCGCTCGCTCCCCATCCGCGCACCGGCCAGGCTAGCGGCGGGGGTGCGTCAGGCGGGCGGTGTCCATCTGAAGTGGGGGGTCCGGCGCTCCAGGAAGGCGGCCACGCCCTCCGCGGTGTCGTCGCCGGCGCGGGCCTGCTCCGTCCAGTGGCCGTCCCGGTCCTCGCGACCGTTCGCGAACTCCTTGGCGGCGGCCTGGGTGAGCTGGGAGCGGGAGACGAGTGTACGGGTCAACTCCGCCACCCGCTTGCCGAGTTCGCCCTCGGGCAGCACCTCGTCCACCAGACCGGTACGCAGCGCGCGCTCAGTGTCGATCAACTCGGCGGTGAACAGCAGGTACTTGGCGGTGGCCGGGCCCACCAGCGACACCAGCCGACGGGTCGAGGAGGAGGGGTAGACGATGCCGAGCCGCGCCGGGGTCACCCCGAACAGGGCGCCGTCCTCGGCCAGTCGGAGATCGCACGCCGCCGCGAGCTGCACCCCGCCGCCCACGCAGTGCCCCCGCACCGCGGCCACCGTGGGCTTCGGGAACGCGGCCAGCGCCTCCTCCGCCGCCACCGCGAGTCCCTGCGCCGGACCGGCCGACCCCTGGAGCGTGGAGATGTCCGCGCCCGCGCAGAAGGTCCGGCCCTCGCCGGTCAGCACCAGCGCCCGTACCCCGGGGTCGCGGGCGAGCCCCGCCAGCAGCGGCGGCAGCGCCCGCCACATGTCGGCCGTCATGGCGTTGCGCTTGGCCGGATTGCCGATCACGACCGTGGCGACGGAGTCGGTGACCTGGTGGGACAGCTGGGGCTCCATGCGCTGGATGCTATCCGGCCGCCCCCGGAGTTACGACACCGCCCCCGAGGGGGACAAAGATGAAGGAAAGCTATTAAAGGTGAGGTCGTTCGGGCTCGTACGGTGAGCCCGTCGAGGAGGTGGCGATGACCAGGGCGCGCAAGCCCAAGGACAGGGCGGCGTCGATGCGCCAGGGGTTCGGCCTGCTCGCGGTGCTCGGCGTGATCCTCGTCCTCGCCGGCCTCGTCGGCCTCGTCTACACCGGGGTGGCCACGCTCACCTCGATGCTGCTGTTCGGCTGGCTGCTGCTGATCGGCGGGATCGTCGGCCTGCTGCACGCGATCCAGGCCCGCGGCACCAACTACTTCTGGCTCGGCGTGATCGTCGCCGCCCTGAACATCGCGGCCGGTGTCGTCGTCATCCGGCTGCCCCACGCGGCCGCCGCCGCGCTGACCATGTTCGCCGCGCTGCTGTTCCTGTCCGCCGGCCTCTTCCGGTTGGTCGGCGGCATCGTCGTACGCGGCCCCCAGTTCGGCTGGACCCTGCTGCTCGGCGTCTTCGACCTGCTGCTCGGCGTCCTGGTCCTCGCCCACTGGCCCAGCAGCAGCCAGTACGTTATCGGCGCCTTCTTCTCGCTCGCCCTGCTCTTCGACGGCCTCGGCCTGATCGCCACCGGCTACGGCGGCCGCCGGATCGTCGGCCTCGTCAGTGAGCCGCGGTAGGCGCGGAAACGGTCCGACACGTGACGTTGTCATAAGCAGTCGGTCAGAAGGCGCTCGATACCCGGCGAGTTCTGGTCAGGTGCGCGGAGCGACGCCGATCGTTACCAACACTCGACGTGTGGTGACAATCGAGCGCGAGGGTGGCGACCGGACGATGGACAACCACGGGCGCGGGGGCGGCCCGCGCCCTACGGGGGGCGCCGAGCGGGCGCCCCACCCACTGCCGTACGAGGGCGTCTGGCGGTTCACCGCGGCCGCGGTGGACGCCTCGGTCCCGCAGGCCCGGCACGCCGTACGGGACCTGCTGCTGCGCCAGGGCGTACCGGTTTCCGAGGAGCTGGTGCAGGGCCTGCTGCTGATCGTCTCCGAGCTGGTCACGAACGCCGTGAAGCACGCGGCCCTCCTTTCGCCCATGCTGGCGGTGGAGGTCGCGGTCGGCGCCGAGTGGGTGCGGGTGTCCGTGGAGGACAACCATCCGTACCGCCCGACGGCCCTGGAGGCGGATCACGGCCGGACCGGTGGGCGGGGGCTGCTCCTGGTGCGCGAGGTGGCCCGGGAGGCGGGCGGGGTGGTCGACGTGGAGCACACGGCGAGCGGCGGCAAGGTGATCTGGGCCGCCCTGCCGCTCAAGCCCGCCTTTCCCTGAGCTTCGCTCCCGCGACGCCCCGAAGGCGTCACCAGCCCGCGGACGGACCCGTCAGCTCCCGGACCGCGGGGCGGGCCGCGTCCAGCACCGTCATGAACCAGGCGGAGAAGGTGTCCCGGGCGTGCCGCTCGGTCAGCTCGGCCGCGGTCACGAAGGCGGTCGCGGCGACCTCCCCGGGGTCCGGCGCGAGCGGCGTCTGCACCAGGCCGACGAACAGGTGGTTGAACTCCTGCTCCACCAGGCCCGAGGCGGGGTCCGGGTGGTTGTAGCGCACGGTGCCGGCCTCCGCCAGCAGCGACGGGGACACCCCCAGCTCCTCGTAGGTTCGCCGGGCGGCCGCCGCGAACGGGGCCTCGCCGGGGTAGGGGTGGCCGCAGCAGGTGTTGGACCACACACCGGGGGAGTGGTACTTGCCGAGCGCCCGCTGCTGGAGCAGCAGCCGGCCCTGCTCGTCGAAGAGGAACACCGAGAACGCGCGGTGCAGCTGTCCCGGCGGCTGATGGGCGGCGAGCTTCTCCTCGGTGCCGATGGTCACGCCCTTCTCGTCGACGAGTTCCAGCAAGATCGCCTGTGCGACGCCGTTCGACGAGCTGTGCGTCTCGGTGGCAGGTGTGATCGGCATACCCATCCTTCGCCTCGTTCTTCGCACCCCAAGTCTGCCGTACGAATCCGGCACTCCCGGCACTTCCCGGCACACCCGCATGTCAGAGCGTGCAACAGCACCGTGAGGGGGACCTGGTAGATCATCGTGCCCTGCGGCCGCCGGGGGGAACCGTCCCCGTGCTGTCGAACGGATGAACGGCTTCGGTGGCGGCCGAACGGCTTTCGCGGCGGGCCGGACGCCGGACCGGCTCAGTGGCAGAGCCGCGCCTCGTGCTCCGCGTGTCCGCCCGGCTCCAGCTGGAAGGTGCAGTGCTCGACGTCGAAGTGGGTGCCGATGCAGCCCTGCAACTCGTGCAGCATCTTCTCGTTCCCGATGGCGTTCAGCACGTCCGAGCTGACCACCACGTGCGCGGACAGCACCGGCATGCCGGAGGTGATCGTCCAGGCGTGCAGGTCGTGCACGTCCTCCACGCCGTCCAGCGCCAGGATGTGCGCCCGGACCTCCGCCATGTCGACGTTCTTGGGGGCCGCCTCCAGGAGCACGTCCAGCGTCTCCCGCAGCAGCTTCAGGGTCCTCGGTACGATCATCAGTCCGATGATCAGCGAGGCGATCGGGTCGGCCGCCTTGAAGCCGGTGAGCAGGATCACGGCGGCCGAGATCATCACCGCGACGGAGCCCAGCGCGTCGGCGGCGACCTCCAGGAAGGCACCGCGCACGTTCAGGCTCTCCTGCTGTCCGCGCATCAGCAGGGTGAGCGAGATGGAGTTGGCCACCAGACCGATCGCACCGAACACGATCATCAGACCGCCGTGGGTGTCCGCGGGGGCGACGAACCGCTGGACCGCCTCGTACAGGACGTAGCCGCCGACGCCGAGCAGCAGCAGGCAGTTGGCCAGGGCGGCGAGGATCTCGGCGCGGGCGTAACCGAAGGTGCGGTTGGCGCTCGCCGGGCGGTTGGCGAAGTGGATCGCGAGCAGCGCCATGCCGAGGCCCACCGCGTCGGTCGCCATGTGCGCGGCGTCCGCGATCAGCGCGAGGGAGTCCGCGAGGAGCCCGCCGGCGATCTCCACCACCATGATCGTGAGGGTGATGCCCAGGGCGATCCGCAGCCTGCCCCGGTAGGCGGCCGCGGCCGTGCCCGTGGGCGGCGCGTGGGTGTGCGCGTGCCCGTGATCGTGCCCAGCCCCCATGGCAGAACCGTCCTTCCGCGTCGTCCGGAGGCCAAGTGAACTACGGGCGGGGGGTATCGGGCAACGCGGTACTGAACACCGTTGTCATGTGCCCTGACCTGCGGAAACGATCCGCTGGTCAGGGCGTTGCGGCTGCTCGGGCAAGGCGGGTCTATCCGGCGTGGTGCAGCCGCCAGCCCTCCCAGGCCGAGCGCACCATCTCGCGCACGTCGCGGCGGGCGCGCCAGCCCAGTTCCCGGGCGGCGCGTTCGGCCGAGGCCACGGCGCGCGGCGCGTCGCCCGGCCTGCGGGGCTCCACGACGGGTTCCCTGCGGTCGCCGGTGACCTCGCCGATGACCGTGATCAGCTCCCGGACCGAGACGCCCTCACCGCGGCCGATGTTCAGCGTCAGATCGCCGGCCGGGGCGTCGTCCGCGAGGCGGCGCGCCGCGGCGAGGTGGGCCTCGGCGAGGTCGGCCACGTGGATGTAGTCCCGTACGCAGGTGCCGTCCGGGGTCGGGTAGTCGTCGCCGAAGATCCGGGGAGCCTCGTCGCGGGTGAGCCGGTCGAAGACCATCGGCACGATGTTGAACACGCCGGTGTCCGCGAGTTCCGGCGCGGCGGCGCCCGCCACGTTGAAGTAGCGCAGGCACACGGTGGAGATGCCGTGCGCCCGGCCGGCCGCCCGAACCAGCCACTCGCCGGCCAGCTTGGTCTCCCCGTAGGGGTTGACCGGGGCGCAGGGGGTGTCCTCGGTGATCAGGTCCACGTCCGGGTTGCCGTACACCGCGGCGGAGGAGGAGAACAGCAGCCGGCGGACGTCCGACGCGGCCATGGCGTCCAGCAGGGTCGCGAGGCCGCCGATGTTCTCCCGGTAGTAGCGGGTGGGCTCGGCGACGGACTCCCCGACCTGCTTGCGGGCGGCGAGGTGGACGACGCCGGTGACGCCGTACTCCGTGAGGACCTCGCCGAGACGGGCGGCGTCGAGCGTGGAGCCGGTGACGAGCGGCACGTCGGAGGGGAGCCGCGCGGGTACGGCGGCGGACAGGTCGTCCAGTACGACGACCTTCTCTCCGGCGCCGGCCATGGCGCGTGCCACGTGCGCCCCGATGTATCCGGCACCGCCGGTGATCAGCCACGTCATGTTTCCCCACCTTATGCTCCGCGGGTCCGGCCGGTCCGGTCGGTGCCCGGTGCCGGGGTGGGCCCGGTGCCGGGGTGGGCCAGGGCCGGGCCGGTCACCCGGTGCGGGAAGGCCGACTGCCCGCCGGACAGGTAGCCGTGGGCGACCGTGCGCACACCCCTCGTCGTCTCGCGTGTCCCGGTTGCCCGGGTCTGGGGCTGCGGTTTGTGGGGGCGGGGGCTGATCGCACATGATGATCGCGGCAAAGGGCGGGGCAGCGGGCGCGGGACGGGCCGTGAACGGCCGGTGAACACGGGCTTCGGTTCATCCGATACCCTCTGCCGACATGCCGCCCGGGCGCCGCAGGCAAGGCGCGCCCACCACGCAGAAGACCGGTGCCGTCGCGCCGGCACCCAGGGAGTGAGTTCGGTTGCCGACCGCCATCGTCACCGGTCAGCCGGTCCCCGGATCGTCGGTCGAGAGCGATCTGCGGTCCCTCGGCTTCGACGTCCGGACGGCGGAGAGCACCGCCGAGGCCGAGACCCTGCTCGCCGCCGCCCCCGCCGGTGACCGCGTCGCCGTGGTCGACGCCGGGTTCGTCGGTCATGTGCACGCCCTGCGCCTCGGTCTGACCGACCCCCGCTTCCCGCTCGCCGCCGTCCCCGGCGCCGTCACCGCCCAGCCGGCCGCCCGGCAGGCGCTGACCCGGGCCGTGGCCCGCGAGACCTCCTCGGGCGGCGGCACCGCGGTCGCCGTCGGCAGCCTCGCCGACCGCATCGTCACCGAGCTGGACGCCGACGGCAGCGAGGTGCACCGCCCCGAGCTGGGCAGCCTCGTCGCCGTCGTACCCGCCGACCCGCAGGCCCGCAACGAGGCGCGGCAGGCCGTCGCCGCCGTGGACGACGAGGCCGTACGCCTGAAGTCGGCCGTGAAGTCCCGCGACGGCTTCTTCACCACGCACTGCATCAGCCCGTACTCGCGCTACATCGCCCGCTGGTGCGCCCGCCGCGGTCTGACCCCGAACCAGGTCACCACCGCCTCGCTGCTCACGGCGCTGATCGCGGCCGGCTGCGCGGCCACCGGCACCCGCGGCGGTTTCATAGCCGCCGGCGTGCTGCTGATCGCCTCCTTCGTGCTGGACTGCACCGACGGCCAGCTCGCCCGCTACGCACTGAAGTACTCCACCCTCGGCGCCTGGCTCGACGCCACCTTCGACCGGGCCAAGGAGTACGCCTACTACGCCGGTCTCGCCCTGGGCGCGGCCCGCGGCGGCCATGACGACGTATGGGCGCTCGCGCTCGGCGCGATGGTCCTCCAGACCTGCCGGCACGTGGTCGACTTCTCCTTCAACGAGGCCAACCACGACGCCACCGCCAACACCAGCCCCACCGCCGCCCTCTCCGACAAGCTGGACAGCGTCGGCTGGACGGTCTGGGTGCGCCGGATGATCGTGCTGCCGATCGGCGAGCGCTGGGCGATGATCGCGGTCCTGACCGCGTTCACCACTCCCCGGATCACCTTCTACGCCCTGCTTGTCGGCTGCGCCTTCGCCGCCACCTACACCACCGCGGGCCGGGTGCTGCGGTCCCTGACCCGCAAGGCGCGCCGCACCGACCGCGCCGCGCAGGCGCTCGCGGACCTCGCCGACTCCGGCCCGCTCGCCGAGGCGGTCGGGCGCGTCGCCCGGCGGGGCCTGCCCGGCCTCGCCGTCCCCGCCGTCGCCCTCCTCGGCGGCGCCGCGGTCGTCGCCTGCTCGGCCTTCTCCCCGTACGGCTCGGTGGTGCCGGTGATCGGCGCCCTCGGCTACGTCCTCACCTCGGCCCTCGCCGTCGCCCGCCCCCTCAAGGGCGCCCTCGACTGGCTGGTCCCCCCGTTCTTCCGCGCCGCCGAGTACGGCACCGTCCTCGCCCTCGCGGGTAAAGCGGGCGTGAACGGGGCGCTTCCTGCGGCTTTCGGGCTGGTGGCGGCCGTCGCCTACCATCACTACGACACGGTGTACCGCATCCGCGGCAACGCCGGAGCGTCCCCGGCCTGGCTGGTGCGCTCCATCGGGGGGCACGACGGGCGCACCCTGCTCGTCGCCGTCCTGGCCGCGGCACTCACCGCCGCGCAGTTCAAGGCCGCGCTCACGGTGCTCGCCGTGGTCGTCGCCCTGCTGGTGCTCGTCGAGAGCATCCGCTTCTGGGTGTCCGCAGGGGCGCCCGCCGTACACGATGAAGGAGAAACCGCATGATCGGCCTCGTGCTGGCGGCCGGCGCCGGACGGCGTCTGCGCCCCTACACGGACACCCTGCCCAAGGCGCTGGTGCCGGTGGGGCCCGCGGGCATGGAGGGCGAGCCCACGGTTCTCGACCTCACCCTCGGCAACTTCGCGGAGATCGGCCTCACCGAGGTCGCGGTCATCGTCGGCTACCGCAAGGAGGCCGTCTACGCGCGCAAGGCCGCCCTGGAGGAGAAGTACGGCCTCAAGCTCACGCTCATCGACAACGACAAGGCCGAGGAGTGGAACAACGCCTACTCCCTGTGGTGCGGCCGGGACGCGCT